>NZ_LXEU01000062.1 GCF_001654985.1 Kluyvera georgiana ATCC 51603 | reverse complement strand
TTCCGATAGCGACTCCGATTCCGACAGTGACTCCGATTCCGACAGCGATTCAGACTCCGACAGCGACTCTGATTCCGACAGCGACTCTGATTCCGACAGCGATTCAGACTCCGACAGCGACTCTGATTCCGACAGCGACTCGGATTCCGACAGCGACTCCGATTCGGACAGCGACTCTGATTCCGACAGCGACTCGGATTCCGACAGCGACTCTGATTCCGACAGCGACTCTGATTCCGACAGTGACTCCGATTCTGACAGTGACTCCGATTCTGACAGCGACTCTGATTCCGACAGCGACTCTGATTCCGACAGCGACTCTGATTCAGACAGCGACTCCGATTCGGACAGCGACTCCGATTCCGACAGCGACTCTGATTCCGACAGCGACTCTGATTCCGACAGCGACTCGGATTCCGACAGTGACTCCGATTCTGACAGCGACTCGGATTCCGACAGCGACTCGGATTCCGATAGCGATCAGGAAAACACCAAATTAACCATTGATGTGAAGCTGGAGGATTCTAAAGTAAATCCGGGACAGCCCGGAGAGAGTAAAGTATTCCATGTTAATGGCGGTGCATCAGATCCAAGTGGGCTTGGTTTTGACGTTGTTGACGGGAAAATTGTGGCGATAGGTGAAAACGTTCGCGTATGGCTATCGCCATCCGACCCCGTTCCGGAATGTGTTGGCGATAATGCGAACGCCAAAGAACAGATCATGTTTTATGACAACAGTAACGTCCAGGCCGGTAAGAGTGGCGAAAGCTACAGCGATATTTTCGTGGTGAGTACCGAGGCCGGTTACACGGGTAACAACGGAAAATTTAACGAATTAACAGGTGTACAGGGCAACAAGAGCACTGATGGATCGGGCTATAAAGATTACATCTTCCTTGTGGGCTACGGTGAAAGCTATAAGCTCAGTGGGGGTAAATATTCTGACGGAAAACTGAATAACCTTTCTGGTATCGAAATTAAGGATAGCACCAGTGGTAACACGATGCTGAGTTCCGGTACCAACCACCTTGAAGGTGTTATCTACGGCGATGGGTTATCCGAATATTCCGGTGATACCGAAGGAAGCTGGGATATTACGCTCAAAATTGATATTGCCCTGAATAGTGCAGAAAGTGATGAGACTTTACTCTCCCTCACTCTGCATAACATTCCTGAGGGAGCCACGTTTAGCGGCGATGGGCTTTCTAGCTATACATACGATACTGCAACAAAAAGCTATACATTGACATTCGATGAAGGGGTCACGAGCTACGATGGCAAGATGACCATCCGTGTGCCTGATGGCGCAGAAAACCTGAAAAACATCGTTATGGATATTGAAACCTCCGCAGGCGAGGATTACCACAGTGATGCTTTCACCAGCGATGGCGGTTTTACTGATACCGTAGAATATGATGACGACGGTAATATTATTGACCCAGACGTCAATTCTGACACCGAAGAGTGGGCCGATGCTATTGCCATGACGGCCATGGCGGACGCCGCTATTGACGCAACTCCCCAGGAAGACGTCCATACCGAAGACCACACCCTGCAACCAACGGACAGCGACGATGGCCAATATGCTGAGGATGATACCTCAACAGATACAACCGACTCTGTCCAGGACACCGCAGACAGTAGTGAGGCCCCACAGGATACCGATGCAGAACACATCGATAATCCGCTGGCTGATAGCGACTCGTTGAACCCCGATAACTTCAACGATGGGCCTGATAGCCAGGTCACCGATACCTCTCAGGCGCACGAGGAGAGCGCAGAAACGGAGGAGCATTCGCTCAGTACGCTACTGGACAATACTGACGGTGACACGCTCCATGAAACAGAAACCGCCAGCGAGGAAAGTCACCTCAATAGCGAAAGCAATGAGTCTGGACAAGAAGCCACCATTATTATTCAGGATGAACCGTTGTCATTCAGTGATATGATCGACGGTGATAATAAGGATCTCTCCAGCCTCATTCAAACAACGGAGACAACGGAAACGGCAGAAACACCGAATGACGTTGAACATGTTCCAGCGGAAGGCGGCGATACGGATGACAATCAAACCTGGGCCAGCAATGACCCTGATGATTTGATTGCGAAGCCAGAAGTCGAAGCCTGATGCATAACGTCATGGGGCTGTGATCAGCCCCATGTTCGTCAACACCTGGTTGACTTTTTGTCTAATGACATGACCTCTGGTGGATTAAGCCACGAGTCAGGGAAATGAACGTAAGGAAAGGACGTCATGATGAACAAACACATTCGGATATTAACAGGCCTCTCTCTGCCATTACTGTTTGCCAATACGGTTAGCGCAGCAACGCTTGAGCAAGCGGTCAAAGACAGTTTACTGTGGCATCCGCAGGTAAGCGCGTCGGTCAACAGTCGCTATTCTGCCGACCAGGATTTGCGCGCGGCCAAGGGCGGGTATCTGCCGACCCTGGATTTGTCGGCAGGCACCGGTTGGGAACAAACCGATAACTCATCGACTCGCGCGGCGGACGATCATCGCCGTAACCTGCATCGCAGTGAGTCCAGCATCAACCTGCGACAGAACGTGTTTAACGGCTTTGCCACCTCCAGCGAAGTCGCTCGCCAGAAAGCCACCGTTAACTCGCGCGCGTTCTCGGTGATGAACACCAGCGAAGTGACGGCACTGGATGCTATCCAGAGCTATCTCGACGTGCTGATGCGTCAAAAGATGGTGAAACTGGCGCAGGATAACCTGAAAAGCCACGAACGTATTTTCGATCAGATTCGTTTACGCACCGAGCAGGGCGTAGGCCGTACCGCCGACTATGAGCAGGCGCAGGCTCGTCTCGCGCAGGCGAAAAACAACCTGCTGACCGAGCAAACCAACCTCGAGGACGCACAGGCCAACTACTACAGCGTGGTCGGGAAAGAAGCCACAGGTCTGTCGATGCCGATGACCACGAAGATCCCGGCCTCACAGGCCGAAGCGCGTAAGCTGATGCTGGAAAACAGCCCGCTGCTGAAACAGGCGGACTCCGATGTGGAAGCCACCCGTCAGCAGTACGAAGCGGCGAAATCCCGCTTCTATCCGAGCGTCAATATCGACGTTGGCCGCCGCATGGATAACAACGTTGACGGCACGCGCGGTCATGACCAGGAGTGGCAGGCCATGGTTCGTATGAACTACAACCTGTTTAACGGCGGCAGCGATCAGGCGCAATTGTCATCTTATGCCTATAAAATGCAGGAAGCGCAGGACGTGAAGCGCAACGCCCTTCGCCAGCTGGATGAAGAGCTGCGGCTGTCGTGGAACGCCTGGCAGAACGCCAAACAGCAGGTGCCGATCGCCAAAGATTATGCCGATCGCAGCGCCGTCGTTCGTACCGCATACCAGGAGCAGTTCAGCATCGGCGAGCGTAGCCTGCTGGATATGCTGGACAGTGAAAACGAAGTGTTCAACGCCCAGCGTCGCTACGTTGAGATGCAGTTCACGGAGATGTTCACCACCTACCGCATCAACGCGCGCATCGGCGATCTGTTAAAACAGCTGAATATTCAGGCACCGTCTGCCGCGCAGCCGGTCGAGGTACAGCAAACGGCACACAGTAATTTACCTGACCTGAAGTAACTGATTTTGGACCTGCGGGTTATCCCATCTCACGATGGGATAACCCATTATATTCTTTAGCCTTAGCGATTTTTTTCGCTGGTATATAAGGTCGGATTATGGCGTCTTATACTGATCCACTTGAGCAAGCAAATACCTCTACTGATGACCACATCAGACTCGACCCACGTCAAAACCATGATGACCCCTTACTCGATTCGCTGATGATTGTGTGCAAACTGCACAACGTCATCACCAGCCGAAATGTGTTAACCGCCGGTTTACCGCTTGAAGCACACCGATTGACCCTGAGCGCATTTCCGCGCGCCGCTCAGCGCGCGGGGCTAAAAGCGCGTGTACTACAGAGGCCGCTGGAAAAAATTACCGCCCTCTCGCTACCGGCCATCGTGCTACTCAAAAACGATCAGGCTGCAGTGCTGATCGGCTGGGATGATCAACAGCGCGCCCGCCTGCTGTCCACCGAAACCGAAGGTGGCGAAACGGTGCTTGAGCGCGAAACGCTGGCGGAGAACTACAGCGGGAAAACGATTTTTATTCAGCCGGGACATGAGTTCGGCAGCCAACCCACGGCGACCATTCCTCGCACCAAATCCTGGTTTAAAGACACGCTAAAACTGTCGAAATACCTCTATCTGGACTCTATCGTCGCCAGTTTTATCATCAACGTGATCGCCATTGCCACGCCGCTGTTCGTCATGAACGTCTACGACCGCGTGGTACCCAATCAGGCAACCGCCACCCTCTGGGTGCTGGCAATCGGTATTTCGATCGCCTTTATTTTTGATCTAATACTGAAGGTATTACGCGGTATCTGCCTCGATCTGGCGGGTAAAAAGACCGATCTTATCGTCTCTGCTGCGCTCTTTGAGCGTCTGCTGGGTATGAAGATGAAAGAGCGCCCGCTGCGGGTCGGCGGCTTCACGCAGCACTTCCAGGAATATCAGTCTGTGCGTGATTTTCTCTCTTCACTGACGCTGACGGCACTGATTGACCTCCCGTTTACCTTATTGATTTTGCTGGTGATTGGCATTATCGGTGGCCCACTGGCCTTTGTGCCCCTGCTTTGTTATCCGCTGGCATTGCTCGTCAACTGGATGATGCAGCGTCCGCTGCTGGCGCAGGTGCAAAAGACCTATCGCCTTTCCACCGAGCGTCAGGCCATGCTGGTTGAGACCGTCACCGGGCTGGATGCGATTAAGGTCAACAACGCGCAAAGCGAACGCCAGTACCAGTGGGAACAGATTATCGGCCAGCTCAGTAAGCTTGAGCTGCGCGTCAAATCGCTCTCTTACGTGGCGGTTAACTTCACCGCCTGGATTCAGCATATCTCAGGCGTGGTGCTTATTGTCATCGGGGTTTACAGCATTATTGACGGTAATCTCAGTACGGGGGGTCTCATCGCCTGCTACCTGCTCAACCGCCGCGCGATGATGCCGATTGGTCAGCTCTGTAGCCTGATCACCCGCTACCAGCGCGCCAAAATGACTAAAGCGACCATCGATCGCATGATGGATCTGGAGCAAGAGGTCGAAGAAAACGAAGTGCCGCTGAAGCGCGAGACGCTGACTGGCGCCATCGAATTTCGCGACGTCAGCTTCCACTATCCGCAAAACCAGTACCTGTCACTCAACGGTATTTCGTTGAAAATTGAGCCGGGTGAGAAGGTCGGGATTATTGGCCGTAGCGGCTCCGGCAAAAGCTCGCTAGCCAAGCTGCTGGTTGGCTTCTACCAACCCAACGGCGGTACCATCCTGATTGACGGCATCGACGCCCATCAGCTCGACGTCAATGATGTACGCCACAATATCGGCTACGCGCCGCAGGATATCCACCTGTTCAGCGGCACGCTGCGCGACAACCTGTTAAGCGGCGCCAGCTACGTAGATGAAGAGACCATGCTACGCGCCGCCACGCTGGCAGGCGTGCATGAATTCGCTCGCCGTCATCCGTCCGGCTATAACATGCAGGTTGGCGAGCGCGGGATGAACCTTTCAGGCGGCCAGCGACAGGCCGTGGCGCTAGCCCGCGCGCTGCTGCTCGACCCGCCGGTGCTGCTGATGGATGAGCCAACCAGCTCTATGGATAACACCAGCGAAGACCTGATTAAAAAGGCGCTGGCGCCGATGGTGAGCAACAAAACGCTGCTATTGGTCACCCACCGCGCTTCGCTGCTCACGCTGGTTGACCGACTGATCATCCTCGATAATGGCAAAATCATCGCCGATGGTCCGAAAGAAAGCGTGATGAACGCACTGAAGAAAGGACAAATTCATGCGCAACGCTAACCGACTTACCCGCCTGATGAAGTGGTTGTTTGGCGACAAAAACGCGTCAACGCTCACTGCTAACGAGGTGAACAAGGCGCTCATTGATGACTCCCCGCGCGTAGTACGCATCACCCTGTGGGCTATTCTCGGCTTCTTTATCATCATGATTGCCTGGGCATCACTGGCCGATATTGATGAAGTTACGCGTGGTGACGGCAAAGCGATTCCCTCCTCGCGCCTGCAAAAAATCCAGAACCTGGAGGGCGGTATTGTCGCCGAGGTATTTGTGCACGAAGGTGAAGTGGTAAAAGCCGGCGCGCCGCTGCTGCGTCTGGACGATACCCGTTTTCGCTCTAACGCTGGCGAGTCCGAGGCCGATCGTCTGGCGCTGGAGGCGCGCATTCAGCGTCTGACCGCGCAGTTGGATAATAAAGAAACCCTCACCCTGTCGCCGGAAATCCTCAATAAAACGCCGGATATCGCCAACGGCGAAATGGAGCTGTTCGCCAGCGTCAACAAGCGCATTCAGAGCGAACTGTCCGGGCTGAACGAACAGCTGGTGCAGAAGAAACAGGAGCTGTTGGACTATCAGGCAAAAGGCGCACAGTACCGCCGCAGCCTGGGTCTGTTGCAGCAGGAAATCAGCATGTCTGAGCCACTGGTCGCCAAGGGTGCGATTTCCAAAGTGGAAGTTCTGCGTCTGCGTCGTTCTGAAGTCGAAACCCGCGGACAGCTTGAGTCCGTGACGCTGGCCGTCCCCAGAGCCGAAGCGGCGATCAAAGAGATTGAGAGCAAAATCAACGAGACGCGTGGCCGCTATCGCAGCGAAGCGCTGTCGCAGCTCAATGAGGCACGTACCGAGCTCAGTAAAATCGAGGCTTCCGGTAAGGCCATTGAAGACCGGGTTAACCGTACGCTGGTGACTTCGCCGGTACGCGGTATCGTGCAACAGCTGATGGTCAACACCATCGGCGGCGTCATCCAGCCGGGGAACGACCTGGTGGAAATCGTGCCGCTGGACGATACGCTGCTGGTCGAAGCGAAAATCCGCCCACAGGACATTGCATTCTTACGCCCCGGGCAGGAAGCGATGGTCAAATTCACCGCCTATGACTACACCATCTACGGCGGCCTGAAGGCCAAGCTGGAACAGATAAGCCCCGATACGGTCACTGACAAAGACGGTAAGAGTTTCTATGTCATCCGTCTGCGCACCGAAAAAAACCACCTGGGCAGCGACGAGAAACCGCTGATTATTATCCCGGGGATGGTGGCGTCGGTGGATATCATTACCGGTAAGAAAACCATTCTCTCCTACCTGCTGAAGCCGATTCTGCGCGCGAGAGCAGAAGCGTTCCGCGAACGTTAAGCATAAAAAAACCCGGCGTACTGCTGTACGTCCGGGTTATCGCTCGTTAAGTCGGTCGGCGCCACCGTCCGGCAGCGCGGAAGACGTTACTCGTTAATCTTCGGATGCTGCATCACCAGCTGCGAGCGTTTCTCCTGCAGCGCGGCAATTTCCGCATCGATATCTTCAATCTTGTGCTCAATATGGTCGTGATGTTCCTGAAGAATCTCACGCGCTTCCTCAATGTCCGATGCCGCAGGCGTCGCGCCCTTCAGCGGACGGTTGGCGGTCTCTTTCATCATCACGCCGGTAATCAGGCCTATCACCGCAATCACCATCAGATAGTAAGCCGGCATCATCAGGTTCTGCGTCGACTCCACCAGCCAGGCCGCCAGCGTAGGCGTCAGACCCGCCACCAGCACCGAGATATTAAAGGCGCTGGCCAGCGCGCTGTAGCGGATGTGGGTTGGGAACATCGCCGGTAACGACGACGCCATCACCCCGGTGAAGCAGTTCAGGATCACCGCGAGCAGCAGCAGGCCGGAGAAAATCAGACCAATGGAGTTACTGTTAATCAGGATAAATGCCGGAATCGAGAACACCAGCAACGCCACGCTACCCACTACGACAAATGGGCGACGGCCAAAGCGGTCACTCAGCAGCCCCATCACCGGCTGCACGAACAGCATACCGATCATAATGGCGATAATAATCAGCACGCCGTGGTCTTCGGAGTAGTGCAGGTTATGCGACAGGTAGCTCGGCATGTACGTCAGCAACATGTAGTAGGTGACGTTGGTTGAGATAACCAGACCGATACAGGCCAGCAGGCTACGCCAGTGCTTGGTGGCAATTTCTTTGAACGAGACTTTCGGCCCGTCCTGTAAACCCTGACGGTCGCCCTGCTCCAGCTTATCCACGTGCTGCTGGAACGCTGGCGTCTCTTCCAGCGCATGACGCAGGTAGAGACCGATAATCCCCAGCGGCAGCGCGACGAAGAACGGAATACGCCAGCCCCACTCGAGGAAGTTCGCTTCACCCACTGCCGTCGAGAGCAGAACCACCAGCCCTGCGCCCATCACAAACCCGGCGATAGAACCAAAGTCCAGCCAGCTGCCCATAAAGCCGCGCTTACGGTCAGGCGAGTATTCCGCTACAAAGATTGATGCCCCGGTATATTCGCCCCCCACAGAGAACCCCTGCGCCATTTTACACAGCAGCAGCAACACCGGCGCCCAGATACCAATGGTCTCATACGACGGAATAAGGCCAATACAGAATGTACTGAGCGACATAATAATAATGGTGATAGACAGAATCTTCTGTCGACCGTATTTATCCCCTAGCATCCCGAAAAACAAACCGCCCAACGGACGTATCAGGAAGGGAACAGAGAAGGTCCCCAGCGCGGCAATCATCTGCACGCTTGGGTCAGCGTCCGGGAAGAAGACTTTACCCAGCGCGTAGGCCACAAATCCATAGACCCCGAAATCGAACCACTCCATCGCGTTGCCCAACGAGGCTGCGGTGATTGCTTTGCGTAGTTTGGCATCGTCGATAATGGTGACGTCACGTAGCGTGATCGGTTTTACTTTTTTCCTTCTAAGCATGGTTTTCCTCGTTCAATTTCGCCTTGAACGCACACCCAGTGGGGGCAAACGGCAAGGCGTTTGCGAAGGTGCGTAAAGGGAACCGTGGCAAGTCTGGTTCCGTTTATCCAAGCGTAGCAGGTTTGCATGTCGGCGTTGGAGTATGTTCTCCGACAATCAAACCTGTTGGGCCTGATGGCGAGTCAGTTAATCAGGTTCCTCTCGAAAAATATCCCGCAGAGAGGCAATCCTATTTACCCTAACAGCGATTAATATTGTGATCAACTTAACAAAAGAGTGACACCCGCCACAACGGCGAAATATTTCGCTCACCTTCTCCTTGCCGATTATCGCCTCACCAGTGGAAAAATCTGGCAAACCGCCTCCTTTTCCCCCTCATTTAAGAAAAAAAATATTTCAGAATATTTCACAAAGAATTCACAGCCCAATTCAATTTCACCATAGCGCATTTCTCATTTATAAAATGTGTGATCTATATAAATAAAACATAGTTTTATTTTCATTGAATCAGCATTCCAATAAATGCATTATAGCGTCCGCAACAACTTTAAACATGCCAGAAAACATCTTCTTATCCGGAGTGCGCTGGCATGGAAACACCAGACGATAGCAACATAATTAACTGAAATTATTATACTTAATCTCTTCTACCGTCAGAAGGCGGTACGAGGCGAGGATGCCAGATGAAAATTAAAGCAACAATGGAACGAATCCCTGGCGGGATGATGCTTATCCCGTTACTGTTAGGCGCGGTATTAAATACCTTCGCACCGAGCACCGGCGAATATTTCGGATCTTTCACCAAAGGCATGATCGGCGGAACGGTGCCCATTCTGGCCGTCTGGTTCTTCTGCATTGGGGCATCCATTGATTTACGCGCCACCGGCACGGTATTACGTAAATCCGGTACGCTGGTACTGACCAAAATCGCCGTGGCATGGGTTGTGGCAATGATTGCGGCCATGTTCATTCCGGATACGGGTATTCAGACCGGTTTCTTCGCCGGACTTTCCGTTCTGGCGATCGTCTCTGCGATGGATATGACCAACGGCGGCCTGTATGCCAGCCTGATGAATCAGTATGGTACTAAAGAAGAGTCAGGCGCTTTCGTCCTGATGTCGCTGGAATCCGGCCCGCTGATGACGATGGTTATCCTCGGTTCTGCAGGCCTTGCTTCTTTCGAGCCGCACCATTTTATCGGCGCCGTCCTGCCGTTCCTGATTGGTTTCACCCTCGGCAACCTGGACCACGACCTGCGTACTTTCTTCAGCAAGGCGACGCCGGTACTGATTCCGTTCTTCGGTTTTGCGCTGGGTAATACCATCAACCTGAGCGTGATTCTCGACACCGGCCTGCTGGGTATCGTACTGGGTGTTGCCGTCATCGTTATCACCGGTATTCCGCTGATTATCGCTGACCGCGTCATCGGTGGCGGTAACGGCACCGCAGGCGTCGCCGCCTCTTCCGCAGCGGGCGCTGCCGTGGCAAACCCGGTGATTATTGCGCAGATTAACCCCTCGTTCGCCCCGGTTGCCGCTTCCGCCACGGCGCTGGTTGCCGCCAGCGTGATTGTCACCGCGATTCTGGTGCCGATTATTACCGCGCTGTATGCGAAACGTTATGGCGCGCCAAAATCGGCAGACTCTGAAACACAGGTGATACCGGAGTCCGCGCACCACTAATCGGTTCCCTCTCCCCGCTGGGGAGAGGGAGTATTTCCCCACCATTCCTCATCCCGTCCGGGATAACACCGACAAATGCAGGGTTTTATTGTATAATCAGGGCTATTTTCGGCGATTTGCCGTTTTTTCAGGCCCTTGCCTTTCGCACTGCACTTTTGAGGAAACACTCCATGTCATTACCCCATTGCCCACAATGCAACTCCGAATACACCTACGAAGACAACGGCATGTTCATCTGCCCGGAATGCGCGCATGAGTGGAACGATGCTGAACCCGCGCAAGACAGCGACGCGCTGATCGTCAAAGACGCTAACGGCAACCTGCTGGCCGACGGCGACAGCGTCACCGTCGTCAAAGACCTGAAGGTCAAAGGCAGCTCTTCCATGTTGAAGATCGGCACCAAAGTGAAAAACATCCGCCTGGTCGAAGGCGATCACAACATCGATTGCAAAATCGACGGTTTCGGCCCGATGAAGCTGAAATCTGAGTTTGTGAAAAAGAACTGATTGAACCTGTAGCATTGCCGGATGGCGATGCTACGCATCTTATCCGGCCTACAAATTGCGCTGTCCCGTAGGCCGGATAAGCGAAGCGCCATCCGGCAATACATCCCCCGCCACGCTTCGCTCCCTGCACCGACACGCACTACACTTAACTGGCTACTCTTACCTGAGGTAACGATTATGCCGTTAAGTCCCTATCTCGCCTTTTCCGGCAACTGCGCCGATGCCATTGCCTACTATCAGCAGGCGCTGGGTGCGGAACTGCGCTACAAAATCACCTTCGGCGAAATGCCGCCCTCATCGATGGATGACGAAGGCGGTTGCCCCTCCGGCCTGAAGTTCCCCGACAGCGCCATTGCCCACGCCAACGTCCACATTGCAGGCAGCGATATCATGATGAGCGACGGCGTCTCACCCGACGACGCCCACTACGCGGGTTTCACGCTGGTGCTCGACACTCAGGACGTTAAAGAAGGTAAACGCTGGTTCGATAATCTCGCCGCCAACGGCAAGGTGGAAATGCCGTGGCAAGAGACCTTCTGGGCACACGGGTTTGGCCGTGTAATCGACCGGTACGGCGTACCGTGGATGATTAACGTGGTCAAACAACAAGAGCCGACGCTCTGACAACGCGGGAGGCCACGGCCTCCCGTACTGTCATCAAATCCCTGTCAATTATTCATCATCGAGTCATCCCGTCTTAACCCAAATGTCACATGAGTTCGCCACGATGGGGCCACCTTTTTTGAGGGTCCCAATATGCAAACCATTATTCGCGTTGAAAAGCTCAACAAGACGTTCAATCAGCATCAGGTACTGCACGCTATTGATTTGAACGTCCACGCCGGTGAGATGGTGGCTCTGCTTGGCCCGTCCGGTTCTGGCAAATCCACCCTTTTACGTCACCTTAGCGGCCTCATCGTCGGCGATAAAACGCCGGAGTGTCGTATCGAACTGCTGGGCAATACCGTACAGCAGGCGGGCCGTCTGGCGCGCGACATCCGCAAGAGCCGTGCTCAAACCGGCTACATCTTCCAGCAGTTCAACCTCGTTAACCGCCTGAGCGTACTGGAGAACGTGCTGATTGGCGCGCTCGGCAGCACGCCCTTCTGGCGTACCTGCTTTAGCTGGTTCACCCGCGAGCAGAAACAGCGCGCCCTACAGGCATTAACCCGCGTCGGCATGGCGCACATGGCTCATCAGCGCGTGTCGACGTTATCTGGCGGACAGCAGCAGCGCGTGGCCATTGCTCGGGCCTTGATGCAGCA
Source organism: Kluyvera georgiana ATCC 51603 (assembly GCF_001654985.1). Classification (GTDB taxonomy): domain Bacteria; phylum Pseudomonadota; class Gammaproteobacteria; order Enterobacterales; family Enterobacteriaceae; genus Kluyvera; species Kluyvera georgiana. Next base: position 65,068 of record NZ_LXEU01000062.1, on the reverse strand, counting down.
GGCAAAAGTCATTCTCGCCGATGAACCTATCGCCTCGTTGGATCCTGAATCGGCGCGCATCGTTATGGACACGCTGCGCGACATTAACCAGACCGACGGCATCACCGTGGTGGTGACGCTGCATCAGGTCGACTATGCGCTGCGCTACTGCGAACGCATCGTCGCGCTGCGCCAGGGACAGGTGTTCTACGACGGCAGCAGCCAGCAGTTTGATAACGATCGTTTTGACCATCTCTACCGCAGCATAATTCGCGTCGAACAGAACGCGCAGGCTGCTTAACGTCCCCACAATGAGGAATGGAAATGAGTTATAAAGCCGTTGCCGCGCTGGCCTTTACCAGCATGTTTAGCCTCAGCACCCTGCTCAGCCCCGTATACGCGGAAGAACAGGAAAAAGCGCTGAACTTCGGCATTATTTCGACGGAATCACAGCAGAACTTAAAGCCACAGTGGGAACCGTTCCTGAAGGACATGGAAAAGTCGCTGGGCGTGAAAGTGAACGCTTTTTTCGCCCCGGACTATGCGGGAATTATTCAGGGCATGCGCTTCAATAAAGTCGACATCGCCTGGTACGGCAACCTCTCCGCCATGGAAGCGGTGGATCGCGCCAACGGTCAGGTGTTCGCCCAGACCGTCGCCGCCGACGGCGCACCGGGCTACTGGAGCGTGCTGATCGTCAACAAAGACAGCCCGATCAACAACCTCAACGAGCTGCTCGCCAAACGCAAAGAGCTGACCTTCGGCAACGGTGACCCGAACTCCACCTCCGGTTTCCTCGTCCCGGGCTACTACGTCTTCGCCAAAAACAACGCTTCCGCCAGCGACTTCAAGCGCACGGTTAACGCCAGCCATGAAACCAACGCCCTGGCCGTCGCCAACAAGCAGGTGGATGTCGCCACCAACAACACCGAAAACCTCGACAAGCTGAAGGTCTCCGCGCCGGACAAGCTGAAACAGCTGAAGGTTATCTGGAAATCGCCGCTGATCCCCGGTGACCCGATTGTGTGGCGTAAAAACCTGTCTGAATCCACCAAGGACAAGGTGTACAGCTTCTTTATGAACTACGGCAAAACACCGGAAGAGAAAGCGGTGCTGGAACGTCTGGGCTGGGCGCCGTTCCGCGCTTCCAGCGATCTCCAGCTGCTGCCGATTCGCCAGTTGACCCTGTTTAAAGAGATGCAAACCGTGAAGAGCAACGACACGCTGAACGCCACAGATAAAGCCACGAAGACCGCCGAGATTCAGGCGCGGCTGAACGACCTTGACCGTACCACGGCGGCGATTGGCGCGATGACGTCGGTGACCAAAGCGGTGCAGTAACCCTGGTGCCCGGTGGCGCTTCGCTTACCGGGCCTACGATGGTAGGCCGGATAAGGCGCTTGCGCCGCCATCCGGCAATAACACACGCACGGAGCCCAACCATGCAACACACCATCACCGTTCCCCCGCCCAAGCGCAGCTGGTTCTCGCTGATTAGCTGGGCCATCCTGCTGGCGGTGCTCGTCGTCTCCTGGAAAGGGGCGGAAATGAACCCGGTCACCCTGTTCACCGACGCGGGCAACATGGCGACCTTCGCCGCCGACTTCTTCCCGCCGGACTTTAGCCAGTGGCAGGACTATCTCAGCGAGATGGCCGTGACCCTGCAAATCGCCGTCTGGGGCACCGCGCTGGCGGTGGTGCTCTCCATCCCCTGCGGCCTGATGAGCGCCGAAAACCTGGTCCCGTGGTGGGTCTACCAGCCGATGCGTCGCCTGATGGACGCCTGTCGCGCGATCAACGAAATGGTCTTCGCCATGCTGTTCGTCGTTGCCGTCGGCCTGGGCCCGTTTGCCGGGGTGCTGGCGCTGTTTATTCACACCACTGGCGTGCTCTCCAAGCTGCTTTCCGAAGCGGTAGAAGCCATTGAACCCGGGCCGGTTGAAGGCATTCGCGCCACGGGCGCCAACAAAATCGAAGAGATCCTCTACGGCGTGCTGCCGCAGGTAATGCCGCTTCTCATCTCCTACTCGCTCTACCGCTTCGAGTCCAACGTCCGTTCCGCCACGGTGGTCGGGATGGTGGGCGCAGGCGGCATTGGCGTAACGCTGTGGGAGGCTATTCGCGGTTTCCAGTTCCAGCAAACCTGTGCGCTGATGATTCTTATCATCGTCACCGTCAGCCTGCTGGATTTCCTTTCCCAGCGTTTGCGTAAGCACTTCATCTGATTAGCGAGGTCTTGTTGACTATGCACCTGTCTACACATCCGACCAGTTATCCAACGCGTTATCAAGAGATTGCCGCTCGCCTGGAGCAAGAGCTGCGCCAGAACTACCGCTGCGGCGACTACCTGCCCGCCGAGCACCAGCTGGCGGCGCGTTTTGAAGTAAACCGTCACACCCTGCGTCGCGCCATCGACCAGCTGGTCGAGAAAGGCTGGGTTCAGCGCCGCCAGGGAATTGGCGTGCTGGTGCTGATGCGCCCGTTCGACTACCCGCTGAACGCCCAGACGCGCTTTAGCCAGAACCTGCTCGACCAGGGCAGCCATCCCACCAGCGAGAAGCTGCTGTCGGTGCTGCGCCCGGCCTCCGGCCATATCGCCGAAGCGCTGGGAATTCGCGAGGGCGACAACGTCATCCATCTGCGCACCCTGCGTCGGGTCAACGGCGTGGCGCTGTGCCTTATCGACCACTACTTTGCCGACCTTCAACTTTGGCCCCAGTTGCAAAGCTTTAGCAGCGGCTCGCTGCACGACTTTCTGCGCGAGCAAACCGGCATTGTGCTCAAACGTAGCCAGACCCGCATCAGCGCACGTCGGGCGCAGGCCAAAGAGAGCCAGCGCTTAGAAATTCCCAACATGGCGCCCCTGCTGTGCGTGCGCACCCTGAACCACCGTGAAGGCGATGACCAGGTGATGGAGTACTCCGTCAGCCTGACCCGCGCCGACATGATCGAATTTATTATGGAGCACTGAATGCACCTCGATACCGCAACCCGTCAGCGCTGGATGTCGGTGCTGTCCCACAGCGACCCCGCCAATATTGCGGAAAAAATGGTCGCGCTGAACATTATCGCCGACTACAAGACGATTCGCGCCCCGGAAACCGGCCTGGTCCAGCTTCAGGGCCGCATGGGCGGCACCGGCGAACGCTTCTTTGCCGGTGACGCCACGCTAACCCGCGCTGCCGTGCGCTTGAGCAACGGAACCGTGGGCTACAGCTGGGTGCTGGGGCGCGATAAAGCCCACGCCGAGCGCTGCGCGCTGATTGATGCGCTGATGCAGCAGCCCATCCATTTTCAAACCTTACTAGAAACCCTGATTACCCCGCTGGAAGCCGACCGTACCGCGCGCATTGCCGCACGCCAGGCTGAAATTAACGCCAGCCGGGTCGACTTCTTTACGCTGGTTCGCGGAGATAACGCATGACCCTGGAAACCGCTTTTACCCTTCCCGTGCAGGATGCCCAGCACAGCTTTCGTCGCCTGTTAAAAGCCATGAGCGAACCGGGGGTGATCGTCGCGCTGCATCAGCTCAAGCACGGCTGGCAGCCGCTGAACGTCGCCACCACCAGCGTGCTGCTGACCCTGGCCGACAACGACACGCCGGTGTGGCTGTCCAACACGCTGCATAACGATATCGTCAGCCAGAGCCTGCGTTTTCATACCAATGCGCCGCTGGTTGAGCAGCCGCAGCAGGCAACCTTCGCCGTCTCAAGCGACACCATCAGCAGCGAGCAGTTAAACGTCCTGTGCGAAGGCAGCGCGGTAGCGCCGGAAACCAGCGCCACGCTGATTGTGCAGGTCCCAAGTCTCAGCGGCGGGCGCATGCTGCGCCTGACCGGTGCGGGCATCGCCGAAGAACGGATGATCGCCCCGCAGCTGCCGAACTGCATTCTGCATGAACTGACCGAACGCCCGCACCCGTTCCCGCTCGGCGTAGATCTGATCCTCACCTGCGGCGAGCGTCTGCTGGCCATTCCGCGCACCACTCACGTCGAGGTTTGCTGATATGTACGTTGCCGTCAAAGGGGGCGAGAAGGCGATAGCCGCCGCCCATGCGCTACAAGAACATCGACGCCGGGGTGATACCGCGTTGCCGGAACTCAGCGTCGCTCAGATTGAACAGCAGCTTAACCTGGCGGTGGACCGGGTGATGACCGAAGGCGGCATCGCCGACCGCGAGCTCGCGGCGCTGGCGCTAAAGCAGGCGAGCGGCGATAACGTTGAAGCGATTTTCCTGCTGCGCGCCTACCGCACCACGCTGGCGAAACTGGCGGTGAGCGAGCCCCTGGAGACGAGTCATATGCGCCTGGAACGCCGTATTTCCGCCGTCTACAAAGACGTACCGGGCGGCCAGCTGCTCGGCCCCACCTACGACTACACCCACCGTCTGCTGGATTTTACCCTGCTGGCAAACGGCGAAGCCCCGTCCCTGCAAACCGATGATGGCGAGCCGACGCCCGCGCCGCACGTCTTTAGCCTGCTGGCAAGCCAGGGACTGGCAAAGACGGAAGAGGACAGCGGCGCGACGCCGGACGATATCACCCGCACGCCGCCGGTCTACCCCTGCTCGCGCTCCTCACGTCTCCAGCAGCTCATGCGCGGCGACGAAGGCTATTTGCTGGCGCTGGCCTACTCCACCCAGCGCGGCTACGGGCGCAACCACCCGTTTGCTGGTGAGATTCGCAGCGGCTATATCGACGTTTCAATCGTGCCTGAAGAGCTGGGTTTTGCGGTAAATGTCGGTGAACTGTTGATGACGGAATGCGAAATGGTCAACGGCTTCGTCGACCTGGCTGACGAGCCGCCGCACTTCACCCGCGGCTACGGGCTGGTCTTCGGCATGAGCGAGCGCAAGGCGATGGCGATGGCGCTGGTCGACCGCGCGTTGCAGGCCCCGGAGTATGACGAGCACGCCGTCGGCCCGGCGCAGGACGAAGAGTTTGTCCTCGCCCACGCCGATAACGTCGAAGCCGCCGGTTTCGTCTCGCACCTCAAACTCCCCCACTACGTCGATTTCCAGGCCGAACTGGAACTGTTGAAACGCCTGCAACGGGAGCAGAAAAATGGCTAATCTCAGCGGCTACAACTTTGCCTACCTCGATGAACAGACCAAGCGCATGATCCGTCGCGCCATCCTCAAAGCGGTGGCGATCCCCGGCTATCAGGTGCCGTTCGGCGGCCGCGAAATGCCGATGCCGTACGGCTGGGGCACCGGCGGGATCCAGCTTACCGCCAGCGTGATTGGCGAAGCGGACGTGCTGAAGGTGATTGACCAGGGTGCGGATGACACCACCAACGCCGTCTCCATCCGCCAGTTCTTCCAACGCGTGACCGGGGTGAACACCACCGAGCGCACCGAAGACGCCACCTTGATCCAGACGCGCCACCGGATCCCGGAGACGCTGCTGACTGAGGATCAGATCCTGATCTTCCAGGTGCCGATCCCCGAGCCGCTGCGCTTTATCGAACCGCGCGAAACGGAGACCCGCACCATGCACGCGCTGGAAGAGTACGGCGTGATGCAGGTGAAGCTGTATGAAGATATCGCCCGCTTCGGCCATATCGCCACCACCTACGCCTACCCGGTAAAGGTCAACGGTCGCTACGTGATGGACCCGTCGCCGATCCCAAAATTCGATAACCCGAAGATGGACATGATGCCCGCGCTACAGCTGTTCGGCGCCGGGCGCGAGAAGCGCATCTACGCCGTGCCGCCGTTTACCCGCGTGGAAAGCCTCGATTTTGACGACCATCCGTTCACCATCCAGAGCTGGGACGAACCGTGCGCCATCTGCGGATCGCAGCACAGCTATCTTGATGAAGTGGTGCTGGATGACAGCGGCAAGCGGATGTTTGTCTGCTCCGATACCGATTTCTGCCGCCAACAGAGCGAGGCAAAAAACGCATGATGCAACCATTACTCTCCGTTGACCGTCTGACCCATCTCTACGCGCCGGGCAAGGGGTTCTGCAACGTCTCCTTTGATTTATGGCCGGGTGAAGTGCTGGGCATCGTCGGCGAATCCGGCTCCGGTAAAACCACGCTGCTGAAATCCATTTCGGCGCGCCTGACGCCGCAGGAAGGGGAAATTCGCTATCGGGACCGTTCGCTGTACGCGATGACCGAGGCCGACCGCCGCCGTCTGCTGCGCACCGAATGGGGCGTGGTGCATCAACATCCGATGGACGGCCTGCGTCGTCAGGTGTCGGCGGGCGGCAATATCGGCGAACGACTGATGGCCACCGGCGCGCGCCATTACGGCGATATCCGCGCTACCGCCCAGCGCTGGCTGGAGGAAGTGGAGATCCCTGCGTCGCGTATCGACGACCTGCCAACCACGTTTTCCGGCGGGATGCAGCAGCGTCTGCAGATTGCCCGCAACCTCGTCACCCACCCAAAGCTGGTGTTTATGGATGAGCCCACCGGCGGGCTGGACGTGTCGGTGCAGGCACGCCTGCTCGACCTGCTGCGCGGCCTGGTGGTGGAGCTGAACCTGGCGGTGGTGATTGTCACCCATGATTTGGGCGTCGCGAGGCTGCTCGCCGACCGCCTGCTGGTGATGAAACAGGGTCAGGTGGTGGAAAGTGGGCTGACCGATCGGGTGCTCGACGATCCGCATCATCCGTATACCCAGCTGTTGGTGTCGTCGGTGTTGCAGAATTAATTATCGAGCAGCGAATTGCCGGATGGCGGCTGCGCCTTATCCGGCCTACGGTTCGGCATCGCTTGTAGGCCTGATAAGCGAAGCGCCATCAGGCAATCGAACGCACAAATGCTTAAAGAGGCAAAAATGAACGCGATCCGCGTCGAAAACGTCAGTAAAACCTTTGTTCTGCACCAGCAAAACGGCGTTCAGCTTCCGGTGCTGCGCAACGCCTCACTCACCGTCAACGCCGGCGAGTGCGTGGTGCTGCACGGCCACTCCGGCAGCGGTAAATCCACCCTGCTGCGCTCGCTCTACGCCAACTATCTGCCGGATGAAGGCCATATTCATATTAAACACGGCGACGAATGGGTCGACCTGGTGAGCGCTCCGGCGCGCAAGGTGGTGGAAGTGCGCAAAACCACCGTCGGCTGGGTCAGCCAGTTTCTGCGCGTTATCCCGCGAATTTCCACGCTGGAAGTGGTGATGCAACCGCTGCTCAATACTGGCGTGCCGCGCGAAACCTGTGCCGCCAAAGCCGCCCAGTTGCTAAGCCGCCTGAACGTACCAGAGCGTCTGTGGCACCTCGCGCCGTCGACCTTCTCCGGCGGCGAGCAGCAGCGCGTCAACATCGCCCGCGGTTTTATCGTCGACTACCCGATTCTGCTGCTCGACGAACCTACCGCCTCGCTGGACGCCAAAAATAGCGCCGCGGTGGTGAGCCTTATCGAAGAAGCCAAATCGCGCGGTGCGGCCATCGTCGGTATTTTCCATGACGAAACCGTCCGCAATCAGGTCGCTGACCGCCTCCACCCAATGGGTACACCTGCATGATTATCAATAACGTAAAACTGGTGCTTGAGAATGATGTGGTCCACGGTTCGCTGGAGGTACATGACGGGGAAATCCGCGCCTTCGCCGAAACCCAGAGCCGCCTGCCGGAAGCCTTCGACGGTGAAGGCGGCTGGCTGCTGCCGGGGCTAATTGAGCTGCATACCGATAATCTGGATAAATTCTTCACCCCACGCCCGAAGGTAGACTGGCCCGCCCATTCCGCCATGAGCAGCCATGACGCGCTGATGGTCGCCAGCGGCATCACCACCGTGCTGGACGCGGTAGCCATTGGCGATGTGCGCGACGGCGGTGACCGTCTGGAGAACCTCGAGAAGATGATTAACGCGGTGGAAGAGACGCAGAAACGCGGTCTCAACCGTGCCGAGCATCGTCTGCATCTGCGCTGCGAACTGCCGCACCACACCACGCTGCCGCTGTTTGAAAAACTGGTCGGTCGCGAGCCGGTGACGCTGGTGTCGTTAATGGACCACTCTCCCGGCCAGCGCCAGTTCGCCAATCGTGAGAAGTACCGGGAATACTATCAAGGTAAGTACTCACTGACTGACCAGGAGATGCGTCAGTACGAAGAAGAACAGCTGCAGCTTGCCGCACGCTGGTCGCAGCCTAACCGCACCGCCATTGCCGGCATGTGCCGTGACCGCAACATCGCGCTGGCCAGCCATGACGATGCGACTCATGAACACGTGGTGGAATCGCATCAGCTAGGCAGCGTTATCGCCGAATTCCCCACCACCTTTGAAGCCGCCGAGTCATCACGCCGCCACGGCCTGAACGTGCTGATGGGCGCGCCAAATATCGTTCGCGGCGGTTCGCACTCCGGCAATGTCGCAGCCAGCCAACTCGCGCAACGGGGCCTGCTGGATATTCTCTCCTCCGATTACTACCCGGCGAGCTTGCTGGACGCCGCCTTCCGCGTTGCCGATGACCAGCAAAATGCCTTTACCCTGTCGCAGGCCATCAATCTGGTGACAAAAAACCCGGCGCGCGCGCTTAACCTGCAAGACCGCGGGGTGATTGGCGAAGGTAAACGCGCCGATCTGGTGTTGGCGCACCGCAAAGGCGAGCACATCCATATCGACCACGTCTGGCGTCAGGGTAAAAGGGTATTCTGATGAAAGGAAAACTGATCTGGTTAATGGGGCCCTCCGGCTCCGGCAAAGACAGCCTGCTGGAAGTGCTTCGTCAGCAGGAACATGCGCAGCTGTTGGTTGCCCATCGCTACATAACCCGTCCGGCCAACGCCGGCTGCGAAAACCACATCGCATTGAGTGAGCAGGAATTTTTTACCCGTGCCGGACACAACCTGCTGGCCCTGAGCTGGCATGCTAACGGCCTGTATTACGGCGTGGGCGTAGAGATCGACCTGTGGCTGCACGCCGGGTTCGATGTCATCGTCAACGGCTCGCGCGCGCATCTGGCGCAGGCCAAAGCGCGCTACGGCAACGCCCTGCTGCCAGTGTGCTTGCAGGTTTCGCCGCCGATTCTGCGCGAACGTCTTCAGGCCCGTGGGCGCGAGAACGGTATGGAGATTGCCGCCCGGCTGGAGCGTGCCGCCCGCTATGCGCCAGAAAACTGCTATATGCTCAATAATGATGGAAGTTTGCTACAGTCAGTGGATATTTTACTGACCCTGATGGGACGCAAGGAGAAGGACCATGCCTGTCTGTGAGCTGCGCCATGCGACGTTCGAGGATATTGATGACGTTTACGCGCTGATGTGCGAACTAAAGCAAGCCGAATTCGACAAAGACGCCTTTTACACCGGCTTCGCCGCCAATCTTCAGGACCCGCATCTGCACTATCAACTGGCTTTGCAGGGCAGCGAGGTGGTCGGCATCATCAGCCTGCATTTGCAGTTTCATCTGCATCACGCCAACTGGATTGGCGAGATTCAGGAGCTGGTCGTCATGCCATGCGCGCGTGGTTCAGGCGTCGGCAGCCAACTGTTGAGCTGGGCCGAAGAGACCGCACGTGAGGCGGGCGCGGAGATGACCGAGCTGTCCACCAGTACCCGACGACTCGACGCCCATCGTTTTTACCAGCGCGAAGGCTACGCGCCGAGCCACATTCGATTCACCAAAGCGCTATGAGGATGCCGTATGAGTTTAACTCTCACCCTCAGCGGTACCGGCGGCGCGCAGGGCGTGCCGGCCTGGGGCTGCCATTGCCCCGCCTGCGTGCGCGCCCACCGCGCGCCGCAGTATCGCCGTAAAGCATGCAGCGGCGTTGTCCGCTTTAACGACGCGGTCACGCTGATTGATGCGGGATTGCACGACCTTACCGAGCGTTGGCCCGCGGGATCCTTCCAGCAGTTTTTACTCACCCACTATCATATGGACCACGTTCAGGGCTTGTTTCCGCTGCGCTGGGGCGTAGGCGAAACGGTGCCAGTGTATGGCCCGCCGGACGAACAGGGCTGCGACGATCTCTTCAAACATCCTGGCCTGCTGGATTTCAGCCATACCGTGGAGCCGTTTGTGGTATTTGACTTGCAGGGATTGCAGATTACGCCGGTCCCGCTGGAACACTCAAAACTCACCTTTGGCTATCTGCTGGAGACGCCGCACAGCCGTGTCGCCTGGCTGTCAGATAGCGCCGGGCTGCCTGATAAAACGCTCACTTTCTTAAGCAATAATCAGCCGCAGGTGATGGTGATTGATTGCAGCCATGCCCCCCGCGAACAGACACCACGTAACCACAGCGATTTAGCCACCATCGTGGCGCTCAACGAACAAATCCGCTGCCCGCGCGTGGTGCTGACCCATATTAGTCACCAGTTTGATGAGTGGATGATGACCCATCTGCTGCCGCCCGGTTTTGAAGCGGGCTACGACGGCATGGAAATTCGCCTCGCCTAGCGGTCATAATCGTCATCAAGACGCCGCTCATCGTCCGACAGCTGGCGTCGCTCCTGATCGAGCTGGCGTTGGCGGTCATCCAACTGACGCCGACGATCGTCCAGCTGGCGGCGGCGATCGTTATACTGCTGGCTGCTTTGGGAACCGCCGCGGCGATCGTCCCAGACGCGATCGTCGTCGTCGCGATCCTGGCTGGAACGATCGCTGCCTGGGTTATAGGCATCGTTGATCGCCTGCTGAATATTACCAATGGCATCATCAATGATATCAGCATGCGCCAGCTGGCTGGCCAGCGACAGCATGATAAAAATAGCGGCGGTGAGTGAACGTTTCATAGGGCCAGTCTCGTAGGGATGCTGGCTGTAGATTAGGTAAACTTCGTACCAGGGTGTAGCGGAGGAATCTCAATTCCTCCTTCGCCTGAACATTCCTGAATATAGCTGTAAGCTATTACCTCACAAAAAAATATATCTATAAATTATTTACTCCAGGCTTTCGCACAAATACCTCATGAAAATAACGACGACCATCACAACGATTTTATAAATAAACGACAAAACACAATTAATATAACCTACCTTAAATAAAAACAGATTACAGCGCGAATCCATTCACGATATTAATGAAAAGGGAAAGTCACATGAATCATTCAAGATTATTTCGGCTTAGCAGAATATTTATTGCCCTTGCTGCCGCCACCGGTCTGATGCTAAATAGCGCCTCCGCAGCTGAGTCGCCAAAAGAGGCGAGCAGCTATACCCAACAGGTTAATCAGAAATATACTGAATCATTGCCTTTTAACGATCGCCAGGATTTTGAAGATGCGCAGCGTGGTTTTATCGCGCCGCTATTAAACCAGGGCGAATTAAAAGATGCGCAGGGCAAGATAACCTATCGCGCTGAAGATTATAAATTTGACCTCAATGCGCCAGCCCCCTCAACCGTCAACCCGAGCTTCTGGCGACAATCGCAGCTCAATGGTATTTCCGGCCTGTTTAAAGTCACCGATCGTATGTACCAGGTTCGCAGTCAGGACATTTCAAACATTACGTTTATCGAAGGGGATACGGGCGTCATCGTTATCGACCCGCTGGTGACGGCTGGGGCCGCAAAAGCCAGCCTGGACCTCTACTATCAGCATCGTCCTCAGAAGCCAATTGTGGCGATTATCTATACGCATAGCCACACCGACCACTATGGCGGTGTAAAAGGGCTGGTTTCAGAGGAAGAGGTTAAGTCCGGCAAGGTGCAAATCTTTGCGCCAAACGGTTTTATGGAGGAGGCTATCAGCGAGAACGTGCTGGCGGGCACTATCATGAGCCGCCGGGCGCTCTACTCTTACGGCCTGCTGCTACCGCATAATCCGCAGGGCAATATTGGCAATGGCCTTGGCGTCACGCTAACCACCGGCTACCCGACCATTATCGCGCCGACCCAGTTGATTACCCAAACGGGCGAAAAAAGAGTCATTGATGGCCTGGAATTTGACTTCCTGATGGCGCCGGGCAGCGAAGCTCCTGCGGAAATGCATTTCTACATCCCAGCGTTGAAAGCGCTCTGCACGGCGGAAAATGCCACCCATACGCTGCATAACTTCTATACCCTGCGCGGCGCCAAAACCCGCGATACCAGCAAGTGGGCATCCTACCTGAATGAAACGCTGGATCGCTGGGGCAGCCAGGCCGAAGTGTTGTTTATGCCACACACCTGGCCCGTTTGGGGCAATCAGCATATTAATGATTATATTGGCAAATATCGCGACACCATCAAGTATATACATGACCAAACGCTGCATCTGGCAAACCAGGGCTACACCCTGAACGAAGTGGGCGACATGATTAAATTACCGCCGTCGCTTGCTCACAACTGGGCCAGCCGCGGTTACTACGGCTCCGTGAGCCATAACGCCCGCGCGGTCTACAACTACTATCTCGGCTATTACGATGGTAATCCGGCCAACCTCCATCCTTATGGCCAGGTGGAGATGGGCCAGCGCTATGTCAAAGCACTGGGCGGATCCGCGCATGCTATCAATCTTGCCCGTGATGCCTTTAACCAGGGCGACTATCGCTGGGCAGCCGAACTGCTCAAACAGGTGATAGCCGCCGACCCGAATGACCAGGTCGCGAAGAATTTGCAGGCGGACACCTTCGAACAACTGGGCTATCAGGCTGAATCCGCCACCTGGCGTGGCTTCTATCTCACCGGGGCAAAAGAACTGCGTGAGGGTGTGCGTAAATTCAGCCACGGCACCACCAACTCCCCCGACACCATTAAGGGAATGACGGTTGAAATGCTGTTCGACTATATGGCGGTGCGTCTCGATAGCCGTAAAGCCGCGGGCAAAAATATCAGCCTGAACTTCAATCTGGACAATAACGACGACCTGAACCTGACGCTAAATAACAGCGTTCTCAACTACCGCCAGACGCTACAGCCGAAGGCGGACGCCTCGTTTTACATGAGTCGTACCGATTTACACCGCATACTGACTGGCCAGGCGAAAATGGCTGACCTGATTAAAGCGAAACAGGTGAAAGTCATCGGCAACGCCACGAAGCTGAATGACATTCTCGAATGCCTGGATCAGTTCGAGCTGTGGGTTAACATCGTGACGCCAAATTAATAATGGTGATACCCGGAGACGGATATCGCCTTCGGGTGAATTAAATTCACCAAAAAGATGAACCAATAATTAAGAATAACATAGCAAAATAAGTTATGGATGCGGTAATGAAATAAATCCATTTTTCTCTGAGGGAAAATTGCTCATACTGACACCTTTATTCCCCTCACATTCACCCGGATATTGTTCGCAATAAACAGGATGTTTTTATTATGCAAATCACTCAATCCAGAATGGTGATACCGTTAAAAAAAATCGGCTGTTTCACGCTGGTGACATTACTCTCGGGATGCTCGTTATCCCCCTCTATTCCCGTTATTGGCGCCTATTATCCCAGCTGGTTTTTCTGCGTTATCGTCGGCGTTATCCTGACGCTCATAACGCGACGTATTATCATGCGGAGATATCATACCCCGCCGCTGGCAGGCATTATTTATACCGCCCTTTTTGCTCTCTATACCATGCTGTTCTGGCTGGTATTTTTCTAACTCACATTGAGATGCGCTCATGGAAAGCACGCAGAAAAACACGTCTCGCCGCAAATTACCGGCGCTGGTTTTAGTTCTACTCACTCTCATCGTTTTGATTTTTGTCATCTGGCGAATAGATAGCAAGCCGACAACCGACGATGCCTACGTGTCCGCCGACACCATCGACGTCGTTCCCGAAGTCAGCGGCCGTATCGTGGAACTGGCAGTCACCGATAACCAGCAGGTCAAACAGGGCGATCTGCTGTTCCGCATCGATCCTCGCCCTTATGAAGCCAGCCTGGCCAAGGCGGAAGCCTCACTGGCGGCGCTGGATAAACAAATCATGTTGACCCAGCGTAGCGTCGACGCGCAGAAATTTGCCGCCGGTTCCGTTGAAGCTACCGTGGCCAAAGCGCGTGCGGCGGCGAAACAGGCCAGCGATACGCTTAAGCGCACTGAACCGCTGCTGGCGCAAGGTTTGTCTCCGCCGAAGACGTTGACCGCGCCAGAACGGCGCAGCGCGCGAGCGAAGCCGATCTCAACGCCGTACTACTCCAGGCACAGCAGGCCGCCAGCGCGGTCAGCGGCGTCGATGCGCTGGTTGCGCAGCGCGTTGCCGTCGAAGCCGATATTGCGCTAACCAAACTGCATCTTGAAATGGCGACGGTGCGCGCGCCGTTTGATGGCCGCGTGGTGTCGCTGAAAACGTCTATCGGCCAGTTCGCCTCCGCGATGAAACCCATTTTCACCCTCATCGACACCCGTCACTGGTACGTGATTGCCAACTTCCGCGAAACCGATCTGAAAAATATCCACACTGGCACGCCTGCAACGCTGCTCCTGATGAGCGACAGCGGCAAAACCTTCAGCGGTAAGGTCGACTCCATCGGCTACGGCGTACTGCCGGATGACGGCGGCATCGTCATCGGCGGTCTGCCGCGCGTCTCTCGCTCCATCAATTGGGTACGCGTGGCCCAGCGCTTTCCGGTCAAAATCATGGTCGATAAACCGGACGCGGGGCTGTTCCGCATCGGCGCATCGGCGGTTGCCAGCCTTGAGCCGCAATAATCATGAATATATTCCATTATCTGCCTCTGCCGCTGGTCAGGCTGCTGGCGTTTTTCCATGAAGAACTCAGCGAGCGGCGGCCAGGACGGCTGCCGCAGACGCTCCAGCTGTGGACAGGCTGTCTGCTGGTCGTGCTGATCTCAATGACCTTCCAGATCCCGTTTCTGGCGATCTCGCTGGCGGTCCTGTTTTACGGCGTGCAGTCCAACGCATTTTACACCAAATTTGTGGCGATCCTGTTCGTCGCGGCCACGGTTATGGAAATCGCCAGCCTGTTTTTGATCTACAAATGGGCCTACAGCTATCCACTCATACGCCTGGTCGTCGCCAGCCTGGTGGTGCTTGGCTGCATGTTTATGATGCGCACCTACAAGCTCGGGCTGCTGTTCTTCGCCGTCGCTATTATCGCCGTGTACGGTCAAACCTTTCCCGGCATGCTCGATTATCCAGAAATCGTCGTGCGTCTGACGCTGTGGTGCATTGTCGTGGGCCTCTACCCTACGCTGCTGATGGTGCTACTGGGGGTGCTGTGGTTCCCCGACCGCGCGGGAACGCAGATGCAGGAGGCGCTGTGCGCAAGGCTTGATGATGCACTCGCCCACCTGACGACATCGTCCGCGCCGTTGGCGGAAAAATACGTTGAACGGGAAGCGCTGGCACTGCAAAAACTCAACGTATTCTGCCTGGCCGATGATGCCGACTGGAAGGCACGCAGCGCCTGGTGGCAAAACTGCGTTGCCACAGTCACTTATCTGTACAGCACGCTTAACCGTTATTCCCCCCGCGCTCAGCCCCCCGCGCTGATACAAAAGCTACGCGGTGAAATGACGTCGCTACGGCATTCAATCGCGCAGGGTGAGCCATGGCAAAGCGCGCTGGAACTGAGCGCAGATGAACGTGCCGTTGCCCGGAAATCCGGCCTGGAAACGCTCTTCAAGCAGCTGCGTCAACTGGGAACAATGGACCCCGATACGCCGCCACCGCCTGTCACCAAACAGCCGTCGATGGTACCGGACGCCTTCAGCAATCCGGCCTATCTTCGCTACGCGCTGAAAACGCTGCTGGCCTGCATGATCTGTTACGTCTTTTATTCCGGCGTTGACTGGGAAGGCATTCACACCTGCATGCTGACCTGCATTATTGTCGCCAACCCCAGCATCGGCTCATCGTGGCAGAAAATGGCGCTGCGTTTTGGCGGCGCGGTATGCGGCGCTGTGCTGGCGCTGCTGGTGACAATTTGCGTGATCCCGTGGCTGGATAATATTGCCGAACTGCTGTGCGTGCTGGCCCCCATCCTGCTGCTTGCCGCGTGGATCGCTACCGGATCGGAGCGATCGTCCTATATCGGCACGCAGATGATCGTCACCTTTGCGCTCGCCACCCTCGAGAATGCCTTTGGCCCGGTTTACGATCTGGTCGAGATCCGCGATCGTGCGGTCGGCATTCTGGTCGGCACCGCCGTCTCGGCGGTGATCTACACCTTTATCTGGCCGGAAAGCGAAGCTGGCGTCCTGCCACAAAAGCTGGCGGCAGCGCTCAGTAGCCTTGGCAAGCTGCTGCGCATTCCTCAGAACGATCCGGCGATGCAGCGGACCTGGCTCCAGCTGCGCATCGGTTGTCACGCCGCGTTTAACGCCTGTGAAGAGATGTGCGATCGCGTGGCGCTCGAACGGCAGCTAAATGATGAAGAACGTGCTCTGCTGCTGGCGCGCAGCAAGGCCGTTATTCGCCAGGGGCGAGAGATCCTCTACGCCAACAACAACATGCCAACCCCAGAACCGGATCTCGCCGCAGCGGTGGAGCAGTATGCCGCAGGAATCGCGACCGCAAGCAGCCACCCGCCCACGGCAAGCCTCGACGCATTATCAACATTATCGGAACCGGCGCAGCGCGCGATGCAGCAAATCGCCCGGTTACCTGACTGGACTGGCTCGGCTATCGCTGTTGCCGGGGAACAGGCGCAAGGAGCCACACCACAATGACTCGTCACCTTTCTCGCTTACTACTTTGCGGCCTGCTTACCGGCGCCACGGCGCTCTCCGGCTGCGCGTTAATCCGTAAAGACTCAGCGCCGCACGCGCAGCTTCGGCCAGAGCAAATCAAGCTGGCCGATGATATCCATCTGGCGAGCCAGGGCTGGCCACAGGCGCAGTGGTGGCGGCAGTTTAACGACCCCCAGCTGACGGCGCTGATTGATAAGACGCTCGCCGGTTCACATACGCTGGCCGAGGCCAAACTGCGCGAAGACAAAGCGCGGGCGCAGGCCGACCTGCTGGAGGCCGGTTCGCAGTTGCAAATGGCGGCCTTAGGCATGATTAACCGCCAGCGCGCCTCCGCCAACGGTTTCCTCGGCCCCTACGCGCTGGACGCACCGAGACTTGGGATGGATGGCCCGTACTACACGGAAGCCACCGTCGGCTTAGTTGCCGGGTTTGATCCCGATCTGTGGGGCGCGCATCGCTCCGCCGTATCGGCGGCCATCGGCGCGCAGAACGCCAGCCTCGCGGAAACCGCGGCGGTAGAACTGTCGCTCTCTGTCGCCGTCGCGCAGCTGTATTACAGCATTCAGGCCAGCTATCAAATGCTCGACCTGCTCGAGCAGACCCGCAGCGTGATTGACTACGCGGTACAGGCGCATCAGAGCAAAGTTGCGCAGGGTCTCGAAGCCAAAGTACCGTACCACGGCGCGCGGGCGCAGATCCTGGCGGTGGAGAAGCAGATTGCTGCCACCAAAGGGCAAATCAAAGAAACTCGCGAATCGCTGCGCGCGCTGATGGGCGCAGGTGCCGACGGGTTACCTGAGATTAAGCCCGTCGCGCTGCCGCAGGTGCAAGCGGGCGTTCCCGCTACGCTCTCCTACTCTCTGCTCGCCCGTCGTCCGGACCTTCAGGCCATGCGCTGGTACGTGCAGGCGTCGCTCGATCAGGTCGATGCCGCGCGGGCGCTGTTCTACCCGAGCTTTGATATCAAAATGTTCTTTGGCCTCGACGCCATTCATATTGACGATCTGTTCAAGGGCACCAGTCGGCAAATTAACTTTATCCCCGGCCTGCGCCTGCCGCTGTTCGACGGCGGTCGCCTGAACGCCAACCTGCAAAACACGCGCGCCAACAGCAACATGCTGATTGAGCGCTACAACCAGTCGGTGCTGAACGCGGTGCGCGACGTGGCGATCGGCGGTACGCGCCTGCAAACGCTGAGCGATGAACGGCAGATGCAAGCCGATCGCGTCGAGGCGATGCGCTATAGCCAAAGCGCCGCCGAAGCCGCTTTTAACCGGGGTCTTGGCAGCCGGTTACAGGCGACCGAAGCGCGCCTGCCGGTGCTTGCCGAGCAGATGTCGCTGCTGATGCTCGACACCCAGCGGGTGATTCAAAGCCTACAGCTGATCAAAACGCTGGGCGGCGGCTATCAGGCCGCTCCCGGTAAGTAGGCCTGATAAGCGCAGCGCCATCAGGCAGATCGGCGCACATTGCCGGATGGCGGCGTTGCCTTATCCGGCCTACAAAAATGTAGCCCGGACGAGGCGCGCCAGCGCCGACTCCGGGAGTGGCTCGCCTCCCCCCAGAAATGTCACCTCAATTTTCCCTTCGACACGTCAAATATGACGACAGCCTGTTTTTCGTCAGGGTTTTGACCAAAAATCACCCGTAATATCAGGGAATGCCCACAATAAAAAAGTGGCATAAAAGATGCATGCTGAGGGCGACAGCGCGTATGCGCGATTTGATTAACTGGAGCGAGACCGATGAAAAAAGTCGTCACGGTTTGCCCGTATTGCGCATCAGGTTGCAAAATCAACCTGGTGGTCGATAACGGAAAAATCGTCCGGGCGGAGGCGGCTCAGGGGAAAACCAACCAGGGTACCCTGTGTCTGAAAGGCTATTACGGCTGGGATTTTATTAACGATACCCAGATCCTGACGCCACGTCTGAAAACCCCAATGATCCGTCGCCAGCGTGGCGGCAAGCTGGAATCCGTCTCCTGGGACGAAGCGCTGAATTACGTGGCCGATCGCCTGAGCGCGATCAAAGCGAAATACGGCCCGGATGCCATTCAGACTACCGGTTCCTCACGCGGGACGGGTAACGAAACTAACTACGTCATGCAAAAATTCGCGCGCGCCGTTATTGGTACCAATAACGTCGACTGCTGCGCTCGCGTCTGACACGGCCCTTCGGTTGCAGGTCTGCACCAATCGGTCGGTAACGGCGCAATGAGTAACGGCATCAACGAAATTGATGACACTGACTTAGTCTTTATCTTCGGGTACAACCCGGCTGATTCCCACCCTATCGTGGCGAATCACGTGATTAACGCCAAACGTAACGGGGCGAAAATCATCGTCTGCGATCCGCGCAAAATTGAAACCGCGCGCATTGCCGACATGCATATCGCGTTGAAAAACGGCTCGAATATCGCGCTGCTCAACGCCATGGGTCATGTCATTATTGAAGAAAACCTGTACGACCAGGCGTTTGTCGCCAGCCGTACCGAAGGGTTTGAAGAGTACCGCAAGATTGTCGAAGGCTACACGCCAGAGTCTGTCGAAGACATTACCGGCGTCAGCGCGCAGGAAATTCGTCAGTGCGCGCGCATGTATGCCAGTGCGAAAAGCGCGGCCATCCTGTGGGGCATGGGCGTAACCCAGTTCTATCAGGGCGTGGAAACCGTACGTTCACTGACCAGCCTCGCGATGCTGACCGGCAACCTCGGTAAGCCTAGCGTGGGCGTTAACCCGGTTCGCGGCCAGAACAACGTTCAGGGCGCCTGCGACATGGGCGCGCTGCCGGATACCTATCCGGGCTATCAGTACGTAAAAGATCCGGCTAACCGCGAGAAATTCGCCAAAGCCTGGGGCGTCGACAGCCTGCCAGCACATACCGGCTATCGCATCAGCGAACTGCCGCACCGTGCGGCGCATGGCGAAGTACGCGCGGCGTACATCATGGGTGAAGACCCGTTACAGACCGATGCTGAACTCTCTGCGGTACGCAAAGGGTTCGAAGATCTGGAACTGGTTATCGTCCAGGATATCTTTATGACCAAAACCGCGGCGGCGGCGGATGTGATTTTACCGTCTACGTCATGGGGCGAACATGAAGGTGTCTTTACCGCGGCGGACCGTGGCTTCCAACGCTTCTTTAAAGCAGTAGAACCGAAGTGGGACCTGAAAACGGACTGGCAGATCATCAGTGAAATCGCCACCCGTATGGGTTATCCGATGCACTACAACAACACCCAGGAAATCTGGGACGAGTTGCGTCATCTGTGCCCGGACTTCTACGGCGCCACCTACGAGAAAATGGGCGAACTGGGCTTTATCCAGTGGCCGTGCCGCGATACCTCCGATGCCGACCAGGGCACGACCTATCTCTTCAAAGAGAAGTTCGACACCCCGAACGGCCTGGCGCAGTTCTTCACCTGCGACTGGGTAGCGCCAATCGACAAACTCACCGACGAGTACCCGATGGTGCTCTCTACGGTGCGTGAAGTCGGCCACTACTCTTGCCGTTCGATGACCGGCAACTGTGCGGCGCTGGCGGCGCTGGCGGATGAACCGGGCTATGCCCAGATCAACACCGCCGATGCGGCGCGTTTAGGCATCGAAGATGAAGCGCTGGTGTGGGTGAACTCCCGCAAAGGCCGCATCATCACCCGCGCGGCGGTCAGCGATCGTCCGAACAAAGGCGCGATTTACATGACCTACCAGTGGTGGATTGGGGCCTGTAATGAGCTGGTAACCGAGAACTTAAGCCCGATTACCAAAACGCCTGAGTATAAGTACTGCGCCGTGAACGTTGAGCCGATTGCCGACCAGCGTGCCGCCGAGCAGTATGTGATTGATGAGTACAATAAGCTGAAGGCCCGCCTGCGCGAAAGCGCAATGGGCTAAGCGGACTCGTTTCAACGCCCCCATTCGGGGGCGTTTTTTTATCCTGCCAATCTCTTTATACTGCCCACTTCCTCGACTACCTACATAATAAGATGAAACGACTTTTAGCATTGTTGTGGCTGGCCGCAATATCGGTCCACGCAGAAGAGCCGGGCAGCCAGTATCAGCAGGCGGCCGAGGCCGGAGATGCGCGTGCGCAGTACTATCTGGCCGATACCTGGTTTAGCTCAGGCGACCTAAGTAAAGCCGAATTCTGGGCGCAGAAATCCGCTGACGGCGGCGACGCCGATGCCTTCGCGCTACTGGCGCAGATCAAAATGACTAATCCCGTGAGTCTCGACTATCCCGAAGCCAAAGCGCTGGCGGAGAAAGCCGTCAAAGCGGGCAGCCGTGCCGGTGACGTTATCCTGGCGCGCATTCTTATCAATAGCCAGGCGGGGCAAACCGACTACCCGCGGGCGATAACCCTGCTCCAGCAGGCATCGATGAACGCCGAGAGCGATTTCGCGGTTGACGCGCAAATGCTGTTGGGGTTGATTTACGCCAACGGTGTCGGCGTGAAAGAAGACGATGAGAAGGCGACGGACTACTTCAAAAACAGCTCAGCGCTCTCGCGCACTGGCTACTCAGAATACTGGGCCGGAATGATGTTCCTGGGCGGCGAGAAGGGCTTTATTACGCCGAACAAGCAGAAGGCGCTACAGTGGCTGAATCTGAGCTGTACGGAAGGGTTCGATACCGGGTGTGAAGAGTTTGATAAGCTGAGTGCGGAGTAACGACATTGCATCGACCGGTCCCCTCGCCCCTTTGGGGAGAGGGTTAGGGTGAGGGGCATGTCGATTCGGCGTTAAACCCTCACCCCAGCCCTCTCCCTTAAAAAGGGAGAGGGGGCACATCGTGCCCACCAAAACGTTCATCAACTTCCATCCCAAAAACAATAACGCCGGGCAAGCCCGGCGTTATCTTTTTCTCTATTTACTGGTCAGCGGTTTTATCAAACTTGCCCAACATCTCGCGCTCATACGCCAGCGCTTTCTTGCGGTCAAATTTGTGTTCCCACTTGGCTATCACCAGCACCGCCAGCGCGTTACCCACCACGTTCAGCGCCGTACGCGCCATATCGAGGATACGGTCCACACCGGCGATAAACGCCAGACCTTCCAGCGGAATCCCAACGCTCCCCAGCGTCGCCAGCAGCACCACGAAGGAGACGCCCGGTACGCCTGCGATCCCTTTCGAGGTCACCATCAGCGTCAGCACCAGTACGATTTCCTGCCAGATGGACAGGTCGATACCGTACAGCTGGGCAATAAAGATCGCCGCGATGCTCTGGTACAGCGTGGAACCGTCGAGGTTAAAGGAGTAGCCGGTCGGCACCACGAAGCTGGTGATCGACGCCGGAGCGCCGTAGGCTTCCATCTTCTCGATAATACGCGGCAGCACGCTCTCAGAGCTGGCGGTGGAGTACGCCAGAATCAGCTCGTCTTTGAGGATGCGAATCAGGATCCAGATGCTCAGCCCGCAAATGCGCGCCACGATGCCCAGCACCACCAGCGCGAAGAACAGAATCGCGAAGTGAACCAGCAGCACCAGTTTGGCCAGCGGCCACAGCGAGGCAAAGCCAAAGTTGGCGACCGTCACGGCGATCAGCGCGAAAACGCCGACAGGGGCATAGCGCATCACCATGTGGGTGACTTTAAACATGGTTTCCGAGATAGAGCGGAATACCGTCACCAGCGGCTCACGGTGCGTCGCCGGCAGCGAGGAGAGCCCCAGGCCGAACAGCACCGAGAAGAAGATGATCGGCAGCATGTCGCCTTTCGCCATCGAGGCGATGATATTGGTCGGCACCAGCGACAGGATGGTTCCCATCAGGCCGTGCGCGTGGCTCTGCACCTCTGCGGTGGTACTCTGGTATTTCGAAATATCCACCGTGGCCAGCTGCGACATATCGATACCGGCACCCGGCTGGAACACGTTGGCCATGGTAATACCGATAATGATCGCAATCGTGGTGATCACTTCGAAATAGATGATGGTTTTGGCGCCAATTCGCCCCAACTGTTTTGCATCGCCAACACCGGCTATTCCGACAATCAGCGTCGAAATAACAATCGGCACAACAATCATTTTAATCAGATGGATGAAAATATCGCCAGCAGGGGACAGCAGATTCATAACCAGCCAGTCGCGGCTATCGCTATGATAATGCAGATAACTACCAAGAATAATACCCAGAATCAGGGCAATAAGAATTTGCCAGGCTAAGCTGACACGTGCTTTCTTCATAACGGCAAACTTCCTCAATGAAAAATACCATGCCATACAGGAATGGTATCCACTTGAAAGGGGGTGATTTGTGTTGCGTTTACTTTTAGAGGTTTTTAACGCGCAATATCAGTATCATCTGCATGGCGTCTCATGCAACCCTTTCAGTTCAGAGCTTTTCACCAGCCAAATCGATATTACCGCTAATTTCTACCAATAATTATTTATAAGTTTTTGTTATAAAAACAAAAAAATTTGCGACTTTTCTATAAATCCCCTTCCGTAATTATTTTTGTTCAAAGAATCAAATGAACGTTATTTGAACAATTCCAATAATGCGTGATCTGCCGCGCAAATAGTAAACAAAGCGCCATACACCTCTGTTATTAACTTTTATGAGACATATTATTAACATCTTACTAGGAGAAAAAAAGCATGAGCCAAATTCACAAACACCCTATTCCTGCAAATATTGCAGACCGCTGCCTGATTAACCCGGAGCAATACCAGACCAAATATCACCAGTCAGTCACCAACCCGGATGCGTTCTGGGGTGAAGAGGGCAAAATCCTCGACTGGATGCGGCCTTACACGAAAGTCAAAAACACCTCCTTTGCGCCTGGTAACGTCTCTATCAAGTGGTACGAAGACGGCACGCTGAACCTGGCGGCAAACTGCCTTGACCGCCATCTGGCGACACGTGGCGACCAGACCGCTATCATCTGGGAAGGCGACGATGCCACGCAAAGTAAACACATTACCTATCGCGAACTGCATCGCGACGTCTGCCGCTTCGCCAATACCCTGCTCTCGCTGGGCGTGAAAAAGGGCGACGTGGTGGCTATCTATATGCCGATGGTGCCGGAAGCGGCGGTGGCGATGCTGGCCTGCGCCCGTATTGGCGCGATCCACTCGGTGATCTTCGGCGGCTTCTCGCCGGAGGCTGTCGCCGGTCGTATCATCGACTCCAGCGCTTGCCTGGTTATCACTTCCGATGAAGGCGTTCGCGCTGGACGCAACGTGCCGCTGAAAAAGAACGTCGACGACGCGCTGAAAAACCCGAACGTTAAAACCATCAGAAATGTCGTGGTGCTGAAACGTACCGGCGGCAATATCGACTGGCACGAAGGCCGCGACCTGTGGTGGCACGACCTGCTGGAGAAAGCCAGCGACCAGCACCAGCCTGAAGAGATGAATGCGGAAGATCCGCTGTTTATCCTCTATACCTCCGGTTCCACCGGCAAGCCGAAGGGCGTCCTGCACACCACCGGTGGCTATCTGGTGTACGCCGCAACCACCTTTAAATATGTCTTCGACTACCATCAGGGCAACATCTACTGGTGCACCGCCGATGTGGGCTGGGTTACCGGCCACAGCTACCTGCTCTACGGGCCGCTGGCCTGCGGCGCAACCACGCTGATGTTCGAGGGCGTGCCGAACTGGCCAACGCCGGCGCGTATGTGCCAGGTGGTGGATAAGCATAAGGTCAACATTCTCTATACCGCACCGACGGCGATTCGCGCGCTGATGGCGGAAGGCGATAAAGCCACCGCGGGCACCGACCGCTCTTCCCTGCGCATTTTGGGTTCCGTCGGCGAGCCGATTAACCCGGAAGCCTGGGAGTGGTACTGGAAACAGATCGGCAACGAGAAGTGCCCGGTGATGGACACCTGGTGGCAGACCGAAACCGGCGGCTTCATGATTACCCCGCTGCCGGGCGCAACAGAGCTGAAGGCCGGTTCCGCCAGCCGTCCGTTCTTCGGCGTGCAGCCAGCGCTGGTGGATAACGAAGGTCATCCACAAGAAGGCGCCACCGAGGGCAACCTGGTGATCACCGACTCCTGGCCGGGCCAGGCGCGTACTCTGTTCGGTGACCACGAACGCTTTGAGCAGACCTACTTCTCCACCTTCAAAAACATGTACTTCAGCGGCGACGGCGCGCGTCGCGATGAAGACGGTTACTACTGGATCACCGGTCGTGTCGACGATGTACTGAACGTCTCCGGCCACCGTCTGGGTACCGCGGAAATCGAATCGGCGTTGGTATCACATCCGAAAATTGCCGAAGCGGCGGTGGTGGGAATTCCACACAGCATTAAAGGCCAGGCCATTTATGCCTACGTCACGCTGAACCACGGCGAAGAGCCAACGCCAGCGCTGTACACCGAAGTGCGTAACTGGGTGCGTAAAGAAATTGGCCCGCTGGCGACGCCGGACGTCCTGCACTGGACCGACTCGCTGCCGAAAACCCGTTCAGGCAAGATCATGCGCCGCATTCTGCGCAAGATTGCCGCTGGCGACACCAGCAACCTGGGCGATACCTCAACGCTCGCCGATCCGGGCGTGGTGGAAAAACTGCTGGAAGAGAAGCAGGCCATCACGATGCCGTCATAAGAGCAGGCTTTCCCCTCTCCTGTCACCGGGAGAGGGCCGGGGTGAGGGTGTCATCGCCGTACACCGCCCCTCGCCCTTTCCTTCTTCCTGCGGAAGAAGGAACAGTACGGTGTTCTGATTTGCACAACAAAAAACACGACTCAAAAAACCTCTGGAGACTCTGTGATGAATGATCAAATTTGTCAGCAGATAGAAGGTAGTGCGCATTTCAGGGAGCTCGTCGAAAAACGGCAACGGTTTGCCACCTTCTTATCGCTGATTATGTTAGTGGTGTACGTCGGTTTTATTTTACTCATCGCCTTCGCGCCAGGCTGGCTTGGCACGCCGCTGCACGCGGGTACCAGCGTCACGCGCGGCATTCCGATTGGTATCGGCATTATCGTGATTTCTTTTGTTCTGACCGGCATCTACGTCTGGCGGGCTAACAATGAATTCGATCGCCTGAACAAGGCCGTCCTGCGCGAGGTAAAAGCATCATGAAGAAAGTCCTGACGGCGCTAGCCGCCATACTTCCTTTTGCGGCCAGCGCGGCGGATGCCCTGAGCGGCCCGGTCGAACGCCAGCCGACCAACTGGCAGGCGATTATCATGTTCCTGATTTTCGTCGTCCTGACGCTGTATATCACCTGGTGGGCGTCGAAGCGCGTACGCTCGCGCAGCGATTACTACACCGCGGGTGGCAACATCACCGGCTTCCAGAACGGGCTGGCGATTGCCGGTGACTTTATGTCGGCGGCGTCGTTCCTCGGCATTTCCGCGCTGGTCTACACCTCCGGCTACGACGGGCTGATCTACTCGCTCGGCTTCCTCGTCGGCTGGCCGATCATCCTGTTCCTGATTGCCGAACGCTTGCGTAACCTCGGTCGCTATACCTTTGCCGACGTGGCCTCCTACCGACTGAAGCAGGGGCCAATCCGCATGCTCTCCGCCTGCGGCTCGCTGGTGGTGGTCGCGCTGTACCTGATTGCTCAGATGGTGGGCGCGGGTAAACTTATCGAACTGCTGTTCGGCCTCAACTACCACGTCGCCGTGGTGCTGGTTGGCGTGCTGATGGTGATGTACGTACTGTTTGGCGGCATGCTCGCCACCACGTGGGTACAAATTATCAAAGCGGTGCTGTTGCTGTTCGGCGCTAGCTTCATGGCCTTTATGGTGATGAAACACGTGGGCTTTAGCTTCAATAATCTGTTCACCGAAGCCATGGCGGTGCACCCGAAAGGCTCGGCGATCATGAGCCCCGGCGGGCTGGTGAAAGACCCGATATCGGCGCTGTCGTTGGGCCTCGGCCTGATGTTCGGTACCGCCGGTCTGCCGCACATTCTGATGCGCTTCTTCACCGTAAGCGATGCGGGCGAAGCGCGTAAGAGCGTGTTCTACGCCACCGGCTTTATGGGCTACTTCTACATCCTGACCTTTATCATCGGCTTTGGCGCGATCATGCTGGTAGGGGCAAACCCGGCGTTTAAAGACGCGGCGGGCGCGCTGATTGGCGGTAACAACATGGCGGCGGTGCACCTGGCCGATGCCGTGGGCGGCAACCTGTTCCTCGGCTTTATCTCGGCGGTCGCTTTCGCCACTATTCTGGCGGTGGTTGCCGGTCTGACGCTGGCCGGTGCTTCAGCGGTCTCTCACGACCTGTACGCCAACGTCTTCAAGAAAGGCGCGACCGAGCGTGAAGAGCTGAAGGTTTCGAAAATCACCGTACTGGTGCTGGGCGTGGTGGCGATTCTGCTGGGCATCCTGTTCGAGAATCAGAACATCGCGTTCATGGTGGGCCTGGCGTTCTCCATCGCGGCGAGCTGCAACTTCCCGATCATCCTGCTCTCCATGTACTGGTCAAGACTGACCACCCGTGGCGCGATGATCGGCGGCTGGTTGGGCCTGCTGACGGCGGTGGTGCTGATGATCCTCGGCCCAACCATTTGGGTGACGATCCTCGGCCACGAGAAGGCGATCTTCCCGTATGAGTACCCGGCGCTGTTCTCCATTGCCATCGCCTTTATCGGTATCTGGTTCTTCTCCGCCACCGATAACTCCGAAGAAGGTAATCGTGAACGCGAACAGTTCCGCGCACAGTTCATCCGTTCGCAGACCGGTCTGGGCATCGATCAGGGCCGCGCACACTAAAATTCCCTCCCCGACCGCTGGTCGGGGATCACATTTTTTTTCCCTTCAGGTGACATTTATCACGTCACCAAAAAGAAAAAAGCCGATGCGCATCACAAGCTTTATCTGCGATTCGCAAAGGCCATCACACTTTTCCCGTTTTCACGCCATTCCTCAGCTTTACCTCTACGACGTTTACAGACAACCCTCGCCGCGCTTTTTATTCTTTAACTCAAGACACATCGCTGAGACTTCTGGCAAAGCGGGTTAAGCGCTCCGGGCTGAGCAACAGCGGCAGGAACAGCGGGCCGCTGGCGGGCGGATTAACCAGCCAGCGTTCCAGTGTGTCGGCGTAGCGCAGCAGCTGCTGTTGATGCTTTTGTAGCGTGTCGGCAGGTAGGCTGTGCGGGCCGTAGTGGTCAAGCCACAGGATATCGGTCACCGTCGCCGCCACGCGAGAGAACATCTGGCTGTAGATTTCCGCGCTACGCCAGGCGGCCAGCAGCACCTCCAGCGTGTCGTTCGGGCAGGTCATTCGCGGCATCAGCTCCCGCAGATTTTGTACCGTGCGGGTCGCAAGGAAGCAGGCAGCCTCTTTTTCCAGCGTCACCCGCTCGCGCTGCTCTTTGCCGAGGGTCGGGTCGTCGGTCGGCATTAATGGCTGCCAGGCGTGCATCCAGTTGGCGCTGCGGGTGTCCATATGCAGCAGCTGCTGCGCCTGGGCGACGCTCTCCGGGATCTGGCTTTGGTAGTGCAGCCGTCGTCCGAGGAAGTTCGGCGTTTTACACAGCCAGTCGTAGCTGGCGTGGACGATGACAGAAAGCTGGTGTTTGTCCTGCATCGAACGAAAGCCAAGCTGCTGATGCTCAACCCAGCGTTCAAAGACCGACGGCGCGGAATCGTCGGTCTGATTGGCGGCGCAAAGCCCGAAGAGGTTAATGGCGTTGGCGGAGTCCATGACCCGGCTGTCGGGTAGCCACTGCCAGCTGACGCGAGACGTAATCGCCTCAATTTCGTTTTCGGCGGCGCTCAGCGCCCAGCTCAGGCGGCCGCTGATTTCATCGGCCAGATAGCACGGCAGCGCGGTCCAGCCGTAGCCGGTGCCAAAGAGATCGTACTCTATCCACTTTTTATGCCCCGGCAGCGTGGCGATGTGCGGGTGGTTGGCAAAACCGGGGTGATAGTCCAGCTCGGTGGCTTTAATCGCAGCGCGAACATCGTCCGGGAGGCGGGCAAGAATGTTGGAAAGCTGCTGGCGCGGCCAGCTGTCATCGATAAAGTCGCGCAGCACCAGCTTTTTCCCCTGGGCGCGCAGCAGGCTCCAGACATCGTGCAGGCTCTGCTGCCAGCGAGCGGTCTCAAAGTCCGGGGTGGTCAGGCTCAGAATCATGCCGCTGAGGTGCGGCAACGACGGTAATAGCGGGTGCAGTATCGCGGCATAAAACTGCTGCCAGAAATCCGGCGCGCTGCTTTCGTCGAAGGTCAGTTCGGGAAATTTACGCTTAATAATATCGTCATTCGGCGCAGCCTCTCCCTGTAGCCAGAACGACAGGTTATTTTCCGCCAGATAACGGTCAACGCGTTTTAAATACTGCAACGCGTAATGTTGCTGATGAATTAAGTTCTCGACGTGGAGTTTCTGACTCAACGGCGAGGGCGTCGCAAGAATAGAAAGCAGTTCCTGTTGGTGCAGGATGATGCCGGTGAAACCGTGCTGTTTCGCGCTTTTCACGCCCTGAATAAACCAGGGCCAGTGCCAGATAAAAGTGCTGTTCAGCTCCATCAATTGATGCGGAATACGTTTCATTGCGTCGCCTTGCGGATTTTGGTGTTGATATATTAATCGAGGATGTCATGAAAAAATATGCGTTGGTCGGGACTGGAGGTCGTGCAGGTTTATATATTTCCGCTATTGGTGGAACCTGGCGTAATAACGCCAGAATGGTCGCCTTTTGCGACACCAACCAGACGCGAATGAACTACGCCAATACGCTGCTGCAAAAAGAGGGCGCCGAGCCGGTCTCCACCTGGAAAGCGGCGCAGTTTGAAGAGATGATCCGCGAGACCCGCCCGGATATCGTCATCGTCACCACCATGGACCGCACCCACGATGATTACATCGTCCGTGCGCTGCACGCGGGCTGCGATGTGATCACCGAAAAACCGATGACCATCGACGAGAAGCGCGCGCTGCGCATTCTGGACGCCATCGAAGAGACCGGGCACACGGTGCGCGTGGCCTTTAACTACCGCTATGCGCCGCACCACAGCAAGGTGCGTGAACTGCTGATGCAGGGCGCGATCGGCAACGTTACCTCCGTTCACTTTGAGTGGCTGCTCAATACCGAGCACGGCGCGGACTACTTCCGTCGCTGGCACCGTGAAAAACGCAACAGCGGCGGTCTGCTGGTGCATAAATCGACTCACCATTTCGACCTGATGAACTTCTGGCTGGCGAGCTACCCTGAGCGCGTTTACGCCGAGGGCAGCCTGCAGTTCTACGGCAAAGAGAACGCGGAAAAACGCGGCGTGACCCAGTTCTACCCCCGCGCCCACGGCCATGCCGAAGCAAAGGACGACCCGTTCGCGCTGAATATGGCGGACAACCCGCAGTTGAAAGCGCTCTATCTGGACGCCGAGTATGAAGACAACTACTTCCGCGACCAGAGCGTGTTCAGCGACGGTATCACCATCGAAGACACCATGTCGGTGCTGGTGAAATACCAGAATAATGTGCAGCTCACCTACTCCCTTAACGCCTATTTGCCGTGGGAAGGGCTGAACGTGGTGTTTAACGGCACCGAAGGCCGCCTGGAGATGAAAATCGTGGAGAAATCCTACGTTAACGCTGGCGGCAAGCGCGAAAACGAAGGCAGCCTGGAGCAGTGCGATATCACCGTGTTCCCGATGTTCGCCGAGCCATGGAAAGCGGAATTCAACCTGGGTGAAGGCGGCCACGGCGGCGGCGACAACGCCATGCTGGCGGACCTGTTTGGCGAGCCGGGTAACGACCCGCTGCAACGGGCGGCAGACCATCGCGCGGGAGCAATGTCCATTCTCACCGGCATCGCGGGCAATATCTCTATGCAGCAGCAGCGCCCGGTGAACTTTAAGGAGTTCGAACTGGTTTCCCGTCTGGCGAAACGCTAAAGCGCATTCCGGCGCGGCTTCCTGCCGCGCCGAAGCGACTGGTCAGTATTTTGCAGTTACTCACCTGTTTTATAAAACAATTTCTGCCTCTGTTCCGGAGAGAAATAATGAATAAACTCGTATCAGGTGTTATCGCATCACTGTTATTTTCCTGTACCTCTGCCTTGGCGCAACAGCCCGTCGAATTACGCATGTCGTGGTGGGGAGGCAATAGTCGTCACCAGGCAACCCTCAAGGCGCTGGAAGCCTTCGAGAAAAAGTATCCCGATATCAAAGTAAAAGCCGAATATACCGGCTGGGACGGGCACCTTTCCCGTCTGACTACCCAGATGGCGAGCGGCACCGAGCCGGACGTGATGCAAACCAACTGGCCGTGGCTGATCATCTTCTCCAAAAACGGTGAAGGCTATTACGACCTCAATAAGCTTAAAGGCGAGCTCGATTTCAGCCAGTATCAGGCCAAAGAGCTGCAATCCACCACCGTCAAAGGCAAGCTCAACGGCCTGCCGATTTCTGTGAATGCGCCGGTGTTTTACTATAACGACGTCACCTGGAAAAAAGCCGGGCTGGCGTATCCGAAAACCTGGGATGAATTCTTTGCTGCCGGGAAGGTGTTCCAGCAGAAGCTCGGCAACAACTACTACCCGTACACGATGGTCGATCAGGATGTGATTCTGCTGCTCAACGCTTACATGATGCAGAAACATCAGCAGCCGATGTTCAACAGAGACGGTCAGTTTACCTGGAGCGAGGCCCAGTGGATTGAAGCCTTCAATTTTGTGAAGCGGCTGAGCGATGACCACGTGCTGCCATCCCCGAAAACGCTCTCCGCCTACGGCAAGGGCAACCTGTATGAGATGAAGCCGTGGATCAACGGTGAATGGGGCGGCTTGTTTACGTGGAACATTACCATTCGCATGTTCGCCAACAACATGACGCCACCGGCAAAATTGGTGCTGGGCGACTATGTGATGCAGCCTGGGACGGATGAATCGGGCGTCTATTTCAAAACGTCGCAAATGTTCTCAGTGGCGAAGTCGACGAAGCATCCGAAAGAGGCGGCGATGCTGCTGAATTTCCTGGTCAGCGATCCGCAGTCGGTGGAAGCGCTGGGGCTCGAGCGCGGCATTCCGCTGAATAAAGCGGCGGAAACACTTTTAACCGAGAAAGGGGTGATTGACCCGAACGATCCGGTCGTCGCCGGGCTACGCCAGGCGCAGTCGCTGCATACTACCGCTATCGCCACGCCGTACATTGAGGATTTGCAGGTGATCGATCAGTTCACGTCAGCGCGTGAAAAGCTGGATCTCGGTAAGCAGACACCCGCCCAGGTGGCCGCCGATTTCCGCCAGCAGGTGGAGCGCATCGTGCGGCGATTGAATCGCTAGTTTTGCCTGACGGCGCTTCGCTTATCAGGTCTACGGGATTGCGCCGTTGTAGGCCGGGTAAGCGCAGCGCCACCCGGCAATAGCGTCAGAACATAATCCAGCCCACTAACGGCGCCACCAGCACCATTACCACGCCGGAGAGCATCATCACCAGGCTTGCCACCACGCCTTCCTGCGGCCCCAGCTCATAAGAGCGCGCGGTTCCCGCGCCGTGCGATGCCGCGCCGAAGCCCGCTCCTTTCGCCATACCTTCTTGAATCGACAGACGTAAAAACAGCACGTCGCCAATCGCCATGCCAAACACACCGGTCACTACCACAAACAACGCTACCAGCTCCGGCTGCCCACCGAGGGATTTCGCCGCCGCCAGCGCAAACGGCGTGGTGATGGAACGCACGGCCAGGCTGCGCTGGATTTCATCCGACAGGGTAAACAGCCGCGCCAGCCACACTGAACTGGTCACCGCCACGACCGTCGCCGTGATCACCCCGGCGGAGAGCGACATCCAGTGGCGTTTGATAATGGCCAGATTGTCGTACACCGGTACAGCAAAGGCGATGGTCGCCGGACCCAGCAGCCACAGCAGCCAGTGGGCTTCTCCCATATAGTTCTGATAGGAGATATGGCCAAACACCAGCATCAGCACCAGCAGCACCGGCGTGAGAACCAGCGGCATCAGCGGTAATTTACGAAAGCGGCGATACAGACGTTTATTGGCGAAATAGAGCACCAGGGTAATCACCAGACACAGGACGCTCAGCTGAAAATTATTCATTGCGCATCCGCTTCAGTTCGTAGCGATACACTTTGTCGACCACCCATGCCGTTGCCCCCAGCACCATCATGGTGCTCAGCGCGATGACGAGGAAAATGCGCCACCCATCGACCATCAGCAGTTGAGCGTAATTCACCACCGCCACCACCGCCGGGACAAAGAACAGCAGCATTTCAGCCAGCAGCCAGCGTGAGCCCGCACGTACCCATTTTAGCGGCACCACGTGGCAAACAATCAGCGCCAGCAGGAGTACCATTCCCACCAAGTTCGCAGGCAGCGGCAAATGCCACCAGCTCACCAGATATTCAGCAAAAACAAACAGTCCGGCATACAGCACAACCTGCACCGGTACCTGAAGACGATTTAACACGGAGGGCATTACGCGCCCTAAGGCCTCAGCCATGGAGGGATGTCCAGAAAAAATCACAGGCGCACAGTATAGTGAGACCACGATGATGACAGAAATGAATTAAACTCATCGGTAGCATAGTTTAGAGGCATAATCATGGACATAAGAACGCTGCGCTACTTTGTTGAAGTCGTTCGCCAGCAGAGCTTTACCCGGGCGGCGGAGAAGCTCTACGTTACGCAACCGACGATCAGTAAGATGCTCAAAAACCTGGAAGATGAGCTGAACTGTACCCTCCTGATTCGCGACGGCCGCAAGCTGTTGATGACCGATACCGGACAAGTGGTATTCGAGCGCGGGCTGGCGATTCTTGATGAATTCCGCCAGCTGGAAGCCGAGCTTAGCGATATTAACCATCTCAATAAGGGCGTGCTGCGTCTTGGTATTCCGCCAATGGTCGGTATGCTCATGGCGGGGCCGATCGGCCTGTTCCGCCAGCGCTACCCGGGAGTCGAACTGAAAATCTCCGAATTTGGCGGCCTGACGGTGCAGCAGGCGGTGATGAACGGCGAGCTGGATCTGGCGATGACGGCGCTGCCTGTTGAAGAAGAGAGCGCGCTCACCACCCTGCCGCTGTTCAGCCACCCGCTGTGCGTACTGGTGCCCCGTTCCGGTGAATGGCTGGAACAAACGTCGGTTTCGCCCACCCAGTTAGCCGCGCATCCGTTGCTGATTTATAACGAAGATTTCGCCCTCAGCCGCCAGCTGATGCAGCTGTTTGCTCGCCATGACGTTAAACCGCGCATTGCAGTACGCAGCGGCCAGTGGGATTTTCTGGCGGCGATGGTGCAGGCGGGCGTCGGCGTGGCGATTCTGCCGGAGCCCATTTGCCGCAAGCTGGATGAAAAGACGCTGCGCTGGCTACCGCTGGAAAGCGAACTACGCTGGCAGTTAGGTATGATTTGGCGAGAAGGGGTCTATTTGTCTCACAGCGCCCAGGCATGGCTGAAGTGCTGTGAGGGGTTTAAGCTGCCGGAGTAGATAGGGTGCCATTCCCGAGGTCGGCGTAAACGCCTCGCTCGGGTTACGCGGCGTTAGTGCCTGATGGCGCTACGCTTATCAGGCCTACAGGTCCGTAGGCCTGATAAGGCGAAGCCGCCATCCGGCGATGGTCGACCGGCCAGGCGCCGCGGGGCGGCGCCGAGCTTCACTACGCGTCTTCTATCAACAACGCTTCCAGCAGGTCGAGGTCGTGCAGCAGCTTTTGCAGCGTCTCATTACTGATCTGTCTGGTCGCGCGCAGGTGGTACAGCTCCCCGCGCTCGGAGCGCAGCGCCGCCAGGCGGAAACGCCGTTCAAGCTGCTCTTCCAGCATTGAGGTTTCCACATCGTTACGCCCGTCGACGCGACGGCGCAGGTTACCAATAACGCGCGAACTGACCTCGGTCAGCAGCTGGTTATCGATATTCTCGTTGCTATCCGCCGCCAGACGCTCTTCCATTTTCTGGATGGCGACAATCGCCACATCCGCCGTCGCCGCGCGCGCCAGCCGCTCTTCATTACGCTGCTGCACGTGGTCGGTGGATTCGATATGACGCAGTAAAATCGGCAACGCCACCACGCCCACAAATAGCGAGAACAGAATCACCCCAGCGGCGAGGAACACCAGCTCATAACGCGCCGGGAAGGCTTCGCCCGTCGGCAGCAACAGCGGAATAGACAGCACACCGGCGAGGGTTATCGCACCGCGCACCCCTGCCACCGAGGAAATCAAGAGCTCGCGGGTCGTCCAGGAGCCGAACTCCATCGGTTTCTTTTTCAGGAAGCGCTGGCTGAGCTTGCGCATCGTCCATAACCAGCCGAAGCGTACCAGCATCAGCGCCGCGTAAATCAGGATGATATCGGTAAACAGCATCCAGGTTTCGACGTTCGGGTCGGCCTCAGCCGCCACCAACGACGTCTCAAGAATCGCGGGTAATTGCAGGCCCAACAGCAAGAAGACCATGCCGTTGAACACAAACTCGAGCATCGCCCAGGTGCTGTTGGCGCGCAGGCGCATGGCCAGCGGCGCGGTGCGCATCACGCCGGAACGCGTAATGGTCATCCCCGCCGCAACCGCCGCCAGGATACCGGAAACGCCAATATGTTCAGCAATCAGGTAAGAGGCAAACGGCAGCAGGAACAGCAGCACGATCTGCGTGGCGGGTTCATCGCCGCCCCAGCGGCTGAGGAAACGCATTGAGCGACCGTACAGCCAGCTCACCACGAAGCCCGCGAGGATGCCGCCAATCGCCACCTTCAGGAACTCTACCGTCGCGCCGCCAACGGTAAAGACCATCGTGCCCATCGCGACAGCCACGGCAAACTTCAGCGACACCAGGCCGGAGGCGTCGTTCATCAGCGCCTCGCCCTGCAAAATGCCCATGATTTTTTTCGGGATGCGCCCTTCCCCCACAATGCCGGAAAGCGCCACGGCATCGGTTGGCGACAATACCGCCGCCAGCGCAAAAGCGGGGATCAGCGGAATGCCGGGAACAATCCAGTAGATCAGGAAGCCAATCCCGACCACCGTCACCAGCACTAACGCCAGCGCCAGGCCGAGAATCTCCCTGCCGTGCTCGATAAACTCGCGGGTCGGCGTCTTCCAGCCGTCGGCAAACAGCAGCGGCGGGATGAACAGGACGAGGAAGAGTTCAGGGTCAAATTCAACGTGCAAACCGAAGGTAGGCCAGGCCAGCAGCGCACCGATGGCGATTTGCATTAAAGGTAGTGGAACCTGGAAGGGCAGTACGCGTGTAACCACCCCGGAGAGCGAAACCACGAGGGTCATGATGAGTATGGTAAAGAATATTTCCATGCGTTCCCTGTTTACAGCGTTGTCTTATTATTCAAAACATGAAGCGTCGTGCTTCTTATCATACGCGTACCAGAGTAACGCAAAAGGAAACGAGACGCGGCGGAAAATGGAAAAAAAGTCCGAACCAGTCGCGCAGTCGGGCTACAAACAGAAAACCCGCCATCAGGCGGGTTTTCTTATCTGCAAAATGTCAGGCTTAGATAGCCCAGCCGCCCGCATAGAAGACCACCAGCGCAACCGCGATAATAACGGTGCCGATGTTCAGCTTGCGCCATTCGCCCGAAACCACACGGCCCACAACCAGCGTCGCGAAGCCAATCATGATGCCGGTAACGATGTTACAGGTCAGCACGATCATCACTGCGGTGATCAGGCCGGACATCGCATCAACGAAATCGTTGAAGTCGATACGCGCCACGTTGCTTAGCATCAGCAGGCCCACGTACATCAGCGCCGGTGCAGTCGCGTAGCCCGGGACCAGGTAAGAAAGCGGAGAGAGGAACAGGATCAGCAGGAACAGTACGCCAACGGTGATCGCCGTTAAACCGGTTTTACCGCCTGCCGCCGTACCCGCTGCGGACTCGATGTACACCGCAGCCGGCGCGGCGCCCACCACGGCAGAGAACACGCTGCTGAGAGAGTCAGTCGTCAGCGCTTTGCCGCCGTTAATGATCTGGCCATCTTTATCCAGCAGGTTTGCCTGACCCGCAACCGCGCGGATTGTACCGGTCGCATCGAAGACGGCGGTCATCACCAGCGCCAGCACGCTCGGCAGGACAATTGGGTTCAGCGCGCCCATGATATCCAGGCTGCCGATCAGCGAGTTGCCGTTGTCATCGCTCAGCGACGGCATGGCGAATACGCCAGAGAAGTGCACGTTCGGGTCGAAAATCAGGCCGACGATAGACACGCCGATGATGGTCAGCAGAATACCGCCCGGAACCTTCAGTTTTTCAAGGCCGATGATCATCGCCAGGCCCACCAGCGTCATCACCACCGGGAAGCTGTCGAACTGACCCAGCGCGACCGGCAGACCGTCCAGCGGGTTTTTCACCACCATGCCGACGCCGTTGGCGGCAATCAGCAGCAGGAACAGACCGATACCGATGCCGGTGCCGTGCGCAATACCCTGCGGCAAATTGCGCAAGATCCAGCTACGAATACCGGAAGCGGAGATGATGGTGAAGAGTACGCCCATCAGGAACACCGCGCCCAGAGCAACCGGCACGCTGATGTGCTGGCCCAGCACCAGGCTGAAAGCGGTAAAGGCAGTCAGCGAGATGGCGCAGCCAATGGCTAAAGGCAGGTTCGCCCACAGCCCCATCACGATAGCCCCCACACCGGCCACCAGACAGGTCGCCACGAACACGGCGGCCGGCGGGAAACCGGCTTTACCCAGCATGCCCGGTACCACAATCACCGAATACACCATCGCCAGGAAGGTGGTCAAACCGGCGACAATCTCCTGACGAACGGAGCTACCACGAGCAGAAATTTTAAACCAGGCGTCCAATGAACCGCCGGTACGCGCTGAAGGCGTAGACATAGAAAACATCCCCTGAGAGTTTTTATCATTCGTTCGTCTGCGTGGTGGAACATCCACTGCCAGCTAAGCGTCATCTCCATGTGCTACATTGCGGCAAAGGGGAGCCACAAAAAAGCAAACGATTAACTCCGCGCAGACAAAACGAGAATCGGAATACCTCATCTGCGCGAGTGCGTGATGAGGTTGGTCTGCGGATTTACGGCATAAGAAGCGTCCGAAAATCCGAGGCAAACGATTATCTGGCTTTTATGTCCCCTTTTTCAACAGAAGTTTGCCCTGGTTTATGAAAATTAACGATTACCGATGAAGAATTCACCAACCCATGCGCAAACGTTATCGTTTATGCGCAATCCGGCAACAATTCTATGGCAAAAATGTCGCAATCCTGGGGAGAGGATCGCGGAGGATTATTCGTCTTCCAGCAGACGCGCGCCGGTGCCCTCTTCACCCAGCTTATCGCCCGGGTTACGCAGCGGACAGTCGCGCAACGACATGCAGCCGCAGCCGATACAGCCGTCGAGCTGGTCTCGCAGCGCCTCCATGGCGTGAATGCGTTTATCCAGCTCTTCCCGCCATTGGGTCGTGAGGTGTTTCCAGTCGCGCGGGCCTAACGTGTGGTTTTCCGGCAGCACGCTAAAGGAATCGCCGATCGTCGCCAGCGGAATGCCCAGGCGCTGGGCAATTTTAATGATCGCCACGTAGCGCAGCACATCGCGCTTATAGCGCCGCTGATTACCGCTGTTGCGCGTGCTGTGGATCAGCCCTTTACTCTCATAAAAATGCAGCGCAGAGACCGCAACCCCCGTTCGTTTCGCTACCTCACCGGGCGTGAGCAGCGATTTTATGCGGGTCGATTTTTTTTCCATAATACGCTTTACCTCAAGTTAACTTGAGGAATTATACTCGCCGCCAGACAAGAAATCGACGCGAAAATAGACAACGGGGAGAGCCTTATGTCCCATCGGGAAATTATTCATACTCTTACTGAATGGATAGATGAACATATCGATCAACCGCTTAATATCGACATCGTGGCCAGAAAATCCGGCTACTCGAAGTGGTATCTGCAAAGAATGTTCCGCACCGTGATGCACCAGACGCTGGGCGAGTACATTCGCCAGCGGCGCCTGCTGCTGGCGGCGGAAGCGCTGCGCACCACCCAGCGCCCCATCTTCGATATCGCGATGGATCTGGGTTATGTCTCTCAGCAGACCTTCTCTCGCGTATTCCGCCGCGAGTTTGACCGCACGCCGACGGACTATCGCCATCAGATCTCCGCGTAACATCGCTTCGCCGCGGCCTGTACTGAGCCGCGGCGTTGACAAAAAATCCTGCGTTTACCTCTGGTGAATAAAACAACAAACGTGATATAGTTCACACATTGAGATGAAACAAAAACACTGTTTCATTCAATTTGTGAATGCCTTCAGATAGCCTGAGCGCCTTGCGCCTCAATCAATAAGTGCTGTCAGGGCAACTTGTTGTTTATCTCTGAGGATGAAATCTCATGGTGTCCATTACCGCAGGCGTCGCACTGTTACGCTGGCCGTTAACCAGCGCGGTACTGATGTTTCTCGCCAGTACCCTGAAAATTCAATTTCGTAAATCCGACTACGCCGGTCTCGCGGTCATCAGCGGTATGCTGGGTGTCGCAGCGGCGTGCTGGTTTGCAACCGGGTTACTGGGCATCACGATGGTAGACATCGCCACCATTTTCAACAACATCAAAGATGTGATGGTTGAAGTGATGAGCCAGGCGCCGCCGGAATGGCCGGTGGCCATGTACTGATTAAGAAAAACCCCGACACGTCGGGGTTTTTTATGGCCTGAATTTCGCGGCGGCGAAGCGCATGAAAAAGCCCTGCTCCAACAGGGTGTTTTAGCTTCGCTCGACTAAAATAGAGGGATGCGCCCTGCGGAGTGCCGCACCATGAACGCCATCCCTGTTAGCCGTTTTCTCACCGCCTGCCTGAGCGCCCTGCTGTTGACCGGCGCCGCTTTCGCCGCCGTACAGCCAGAGGACTCGCCCGACGCGCTTGAGGTCAATATCGAGAGCATTATGCAGCCCTGGAAGGGCGACCAGCCTGGCATGCTCGACCGCCGGGTCATTCGCGTGTTGACCACCTACAGCAAAACCTTCTTTTTTATCGATAAAGGCCAGCAGCGCGGGGCCACCCACGATATCTTCGCCGAATTTGAACGCAGCCTGAATGCCCAGCTGACCAAAGAGAAAAAGCTCAAGCAGCGCCACCTCAAGGTGCGAATTATCTTCGTTCCGGTGACCCGCGATAATCTCTTTACTGCCCTGAACGAAGGTAAAGGCGATATTGCCGCAGCCAATCTTACGATCACCGCAGCACGCCAGCAGCAGGTGGCTTTCACTGCCCCGATTTACAGCGATATTCAGGAACTGCTGATCTCGGGCCCCGCGTCACCGCAGGTGAAAAACGTGGACGAGCTCGCCGGTAAGACGGTCTTTGTCCGTCGTTCATCCAGCTACTATGAAAGCCTTGAAGCCCTCAATGCGCGCTTTGCCAAAGCCTCTCTCCCACCCGTCGTCATCAAGCCCGCCCCCGAAGCGCTGGAAGACGAGGATCTGCTGGAAATGCTCAACGCCGGGCTGATTCCGCTGATCGTGGTCGATCGCCACAAAGCGCTGTTCTGGAAACAGGTGTTCCCGAAAATCCAGGTTCATGAAGATATTGTGCTACGCGATAACGGCAACATCGCCTGGGCGGTGCGCAAAGATAACCCGCAGTTGCTGGCGAAGCTCAACGGTTTTATTAAAGACAACCGCCAGGGCAGCACCCTGGGCAATACCCTGTTGCTCCGCTATCTGAAAAGCGCGAAATACGTCAAAAATGCCGCAGCAGAGAAAGAACGGCGCAAATTTTTGAAGATGGTCGAGATTTTTCGCAAATACGGCGACCGTTATGACGTCGACTGGCTGCTGATGGCGGCACAGGGTTATCAGGAGTCGCGGCTGAATCAGTCCGTGCGCAGTCACGTTGGCGCGATTGGCGTCATGCAGGTGATGCCGAGCACCGGCAAAGAATTGAAGGTAGGTGATATCAAGCAACTGGATCCGAATATCCACGCCGGGGTGAAGTATATGCGCTGGATGATCGACCGCTACTACGGTGACGAACCGATGACGCAGCTGGATAAGGCACTGTTTTCTTTCGCCTCTTATAATGCTGGCCCGGCACGGATTGCGCGTCTGCGTACGGAGACGAAAAAGCGCGGTTTTGACCCTAACATCTGGTTTGGTAACGTGGAAAACCTCGCTGCCGAGAAGATTGGAGCCGAAACGGTCACCTACGTGAGCAACATCTATAAGTACTATATCGCCTATCGGCTGATTCTCGATGAGATGAACCGGAAGCGGGCAGCGACGGGGAAACCGCCGATTTTGCCCGCCACCGATAAAAACAACGGCTAGCCCCGGTTACGGTATTTGTTTGACCCGTACCCCCTGCAAACGTCGCAGGGTAATGGTGCTGGCCCCCTGATAAGCGTCCTGAATATGCGCCGTGATCAGCGCGACCGCGCGCGCTTCATCACGCTGTTCAATGGCTTCCAGCAGCTCCGCGTGCTCTTTGTAGGTCTGGTTAACACGGGTTTCATATTCAAAATCGAGCCGCCGCATAATGCGAATGCGGTTGGTGATATTGGTCAGAATCGCCGTCAACTCCCGATTACCCGCCGCCTCGGTGAGCGCAAGGTGAAACTGTTCGTCCAGCGCGGCAATATCATCGCAAGCCAGCCCCTCCCGCGGCGCAACCCGCCAGATAGCGTTCAGCCCGGCAAGTCCCTCACGGTTCACCTTTGCCGACGTCGAACGGCACAGAGCGCGCACCGTATTCACTTCAATCAGCGCGCGCGTCTCGTACAGGTCTTCATAGACATCGAAATCAATGGGAAAAACTTCCCACCCGTTACGCAGACAGCGTCTGACCAGCCCCTCGTTTTGCAGCAATAGCAGCGCTTCGCGAACCGGCGTGCGGGAACATCCCAGGCGGCGGGCAATGTCCACCTCCGTGAAACGATCGCCGGGCAGCAGGACAAACTGATAAATCTCCTGCCGCAGCTGCAGAAACACCCGCTCTGAATGCGCCAGAAGTGGCGTGGGTTCCGATGTCGTGACCGTCATAAGTGCTCCGCATTAACTGTGCTGGCGAATAAAGCGCGCACGCCAGGGTTTCAGCACCCACAGCGCCAGCCCGGCGGTGATGAAATCAAGGGTAATCGCACAGCCAAAGACCACGTGCCACCCTTGAGTATGCTGGTACAGCAGCGCGGCCAGCGGCCCGCCGAAAATCGAGCCAATCCCCTGCGAGATATACAGCCAGCCGTAGTTCGAGGCGGCATGCTCGCTGCCGAACGTGTCGGTCAGCGTGGAGGGGAACAGCGAGAAAATCTCACCCCAGCCGAAGAACACCACCCCGGAGAGCAGCACGAACAGCAGCGGATCTTCCCGGCAGGCCAGCCATAGCGTCATCGCCACCCCTTCGAGAGCAAAGGCGATAAACATGGTCTTTTCACGACCGTAACGGTCGGAAATAAAACCGAACAGCGGGCGGGTCAGACCGTTGGTAAAGCGGTCGATGGTCAACGCCAACGGCAGCGCGGCCATGCCGAATACCACCGCTTTACTGATGCCGAAATCCTCAGCAAAGATGGCCATTTGCGAGGTCACCATGAGCCCGGAAGTGGACATCATCGCCATCATGGCAAACATCAGCCAGAACAGCGGCTGGCGCAGCATTTCGCGAGAGGTGAACTGACGCGTCCCCTGCACGATTTTCCGGCTGATGGGCTGCACGGTCGAGTGAGGCGGCAGACTCAACCCCTGACTGGCCAGCAGACCCACGATAGCGAAGACGATACCGAACACGGTCATGGTCTGCTCCAGGCCATAGTTGCCCAGCGAAATCGAGATCGGGAAGGTGGTCAAAATCGCCCCCATGCCATACCCCGCCGCCACGGCCCCTGCGGCAAAGCCCCGGTTTTGCGGGAACCACTTCACCATCAGCCCCACCACACCGATATACACAATCCCGGTGCCCACCCCCCCGATGCAGCCGTAGACCAGATACAGCGCCACCAGGCCGTTAATGTGCGCGGAGAGCACCCAGCTCATTCCGGCCATTACCGTGCCAATCGAGATCAGCAGTCGGGGGCCAAACCGTTCAACCAGACGTCCCTGGAAAGGAGAAAAGAAGGTTTGCAGAATAATGAGCAGTGAAAAGGTCACCTGCAGCTCAGGCAGGCCCACACCCAGCTTTTCGGTCAGCGGTTTAGTCAGCAGCGTCCACACATACTGCGGGCTGGAGATGGAGGCCATACAGATAAGCCCCAACACCAGCTGCGCCCATTTGCCAAATTTTGGTGCCACCAAAGGTTCTCTGAGAACGGTCATTTTACGCTCCAATAGACGAAAAAATGTCGCCAGAAAGCGGGCGCGTTTTACGCGCCGCGTCATTCCAGGAATGTTTCAGTTGGAAAATGCTGGGTTACCAGCGGGCGACGCCGCCGTCGCTACGCGGGTCGCTTCCGCCTTCCAGCATGCCGTTGCCATGCCGGAGGATTGCCCCGGCATGCCCCATGAGGTCGTCGTAAGGGGGGTAAATCTCGACGTCATGGCCGTACTGTTTGAGGGTCTCGGTAGTCGCCGCTCTCAGGCGGCTTTCAATCTTCAGCGTGTCGCTGCTCTCGCCCCAGGTGCGCCCTAACAGCCAGCGCGGAGCGGCGATAGCCGCCTGAGGCGTCATGTTCTGATGGAGAATGCGGTCAAAAACCGCTGCCAGCGTCTGCGGCTGGCCGTCACCGCCCATGCTGCCGTATACCAGCGCATCGCCGTTGGCCAGCCTCGCCAACCCGGGGTTGAGGGTATGGAACGGCAGACGGCCCGGTTGAAGCGGGTTGGTGGCGCTCGGGTCCAGCGAAAAACTGCTGCCGCGGTTTTGCCAGATGATGCCGCTATCGGCGAGGATCACCGCGCTGCCGAACTCGTGATAGATGCTCTGAATAAAGCTGACCGCGGTGCCGGAGCCGTCGATAACGCCCATCCAGACGGTATCCGCCGGCCCGCGTCCTTTACCCCAGGACTGTGCCCGGTCGGGCACAATCTGCGCGCTAAGCTGAGCGATATTGTCTGCCGTCAGCAGCGACTGTGGGTCAAGCGTCATATGCGCTGGATCTGTGATGTGGCGATCGCGCAGGGTAAACGCCAGCTTGGTTGCTTCGACACAGTGGTGAACAAAATCCGTTTCGTCAGCAATTGCGCCTTTTTTACGCTGCTGCTCAATCATGCCGGTAATCAGCAGCGAGACCAGCCCCTGCGACGGCGGCGGGAGGTTATAAACCGTTCCAATATCCGTTTCCAGCGCCAGCGGCTTCACCCGCGCCGCGCGATAAGCATCAAGATCGCTAAAGCGCAGCAAGCTCCCGGCGGCTTCCAGTTCGCTGGCGATCAGACGTGCGGTTTCACCATGATAAAAATCCCCAAGCCCATGGGTTGCCAGGCGTTCCAGCGTGTTAGCAAGCGCGGGCTAAAGCAGTAAATCGTCAGGGGTGAGCGCCTGACCTTCCGGCGCAAACAGGCCGCAAAATCCGGGATACTGACCGAGCTGCGGCAGCCGCGCGGTAATCTGTTGATGCAGCCCAGAGGTGACCGGCACGCCATGACGCGCATAGTGAATAGCATCGTGCAGCAGACGCGTTAACGGCAGCGCCGCGTTGTCCGTATGTTCTCCCGCCCACTCCAGCGCGCGCTCCCAGCCGCCAACCGTGCCCGCGACGGTATTGGCCGCCAGCGGGCCGCGTACCGGAACCTGCGTGTAGCCCGCCTGGCGATAAAAATCGATATTCGCTTTTTCTGCCGCAAAGCCACAGGCCTGAATCGCCACCGGCTCTTCGCCGGGCCGGGAAATTAGCCAGAATCCATCGCCGCCGATGCCGTTCATATGTGGGTAAACCACCGCGACGGTCGCCGCGGCGGCGACCATCGCCTCAACCGCATTGCCGCCGTCACGCAAAACGGCCACCGCGCTTTCGGCGGCCAGCGAGTGCGGCGCAACGGCCATGCCCTGCATACATTTAGCTGATTGGATCTGAGTCATCGTCTGCACCTTGCCTACATGTGTGTATACACGGATGTAGGCACAAAGCGTGCCAATTGTTATTTTTGTTAATTATCTGATGGTTATGTGAATGAGATTCAAAAAACGGCGATTAACGCGGGGCAACTCGCGCACCGAAGCGGTGCTGATGTCGGCTGATGGTGCGCATTAAAAAAGCAAAAACCCTGCCGAAGCAGGGTTTTGAGCGTCTTGATGAGCGCCGTCGAAACGGCGGCAAATCAGAACGGGATATCGTCGTCGAAATCCATCGGCGGTTCGTTAGACGGTGCCGGAGCGGACTGCTGCTGCGGGCGAGACTGCGCGCCGCCGCTGAACTGATTGCCACCCTGCGGCTGCTGAGGCTGACCCCAACCGCCCTGCTGCTGGCCGCCGCCCATGTTGCCACCGGCCGGTGCGCCGCCGCCCTGACGGCCACCCAGCATCTGCATGGTGCCGCCCACGTTCACCACCACTTCCGTGGTGTATTTTTCAACGCCGGACTGATCGGTCCATTTACGGGTACGCAGCTGACCTTCGATATAAACCTGAGAGCCTTTACGCAGGTATTCACCCGCCACTTCCGCCAGTTTG
This sequence comes from Kluyvera georgiana ATCC 51603, assembly GCF_001654985.1. Taxonomy (GTDB): domain Bacteria; phylum Pseudomonadota; class Gammaproteobacteria; order Enterobacterales; family Enterobacteriaceae; genus Kluyvera; species Kluyvera georgiana. Next base: position 20,126 of record NZ_LXEU01000062.1, on the reverse strand, counting down.
CCAAACAGCACAACGCGGTGCCATTCGGTCTGCTCTTTCATTTCACCGGTCGCTTTATCACGCCAGGATTCGGAAGTAGCCAGCGTAATGTTGGCGACTGCGCCACCATTCGGCATGTAGCGCACTTCCGGGTCCTGGCCCAGATTACCGACGAGAATCACCTTGTTGACGCCTCTGCTGGCCATGATTGTCTCTCCTGAATACGATTCTTGATTAAGTGTAAACGCGCGAGTGTACCATTTCCAGACGGTATTTTGGTAGCTGCGAGGCGCATTCCAGTAAACATCTCACCGCTATGCAAATTTTCATCAGCATCCTGAATCGGCATTCCTATACTGTATATTCATTCAGGTTAAGTTGTGTCATAATTAGCCATTTCTGCCGTTTGTCCTTCAAACAAACCAGGCAAGCCGTGTATCTTCTACCGGGAAAGGTGAATGGATAAGATCGAAGTTCGGGGCGCCCGCACCCATAATCTCAAAAACATCAACCTCGTCATCCCTCGCGACAAACTGATCGTCGTGACCGGGCTGTCCGGGTCTGGCAAATCCTCACTGGCTTTTGACACCCTCTACGCCGAGGGGCAGCGTCGCTATGTAGAATCACTTTCTGCCTACGCGCGCCAGTTCCTGTCGTTGATGGAAAAGCCGGACGTCGATCATATTGAAGGGCTGTCGCCGGCGATTTCTATCGAGCAGAAGTCGACCTCGCACAACCCGCGTTCAACGGTAGGCACCATCACCGAAATTCACGACTACCTGCGCCTGCTGTATGCGCGCGTTGGCGAGCCGCGCTGTCCGGATCACGACGTGCCGCTGGCGGCGCAAACCGTCAGCCAGATGGTGGATAACGTGCTGTCGCAGCCTGAAGGCAAACGCCTGATGCTGCTGGCCCCGATCATTAAAGAGCGTAAGGGCGAGCACACCAAAACCCTGGAGAACCTGGCAAGCCAGGGCTATATCCGCGCGCGTATCGACGGCGAGGTTTGCGACCTCTCCGATCCGCCGAAGCTCGAGCTGCAAAAGAAACACACCATTGAAGTGGTGATTGACCGCTTCAAGGTACGCGACGATCTCGCCCAGCGCCTGGCGGAGTCTTTTGAAACCGCGCTGGAGCTTTCCGGCGGTACGGCGGTGGTCGCCGATATGGACGACCCGAAAGCGGAAGAGCTGCTGTTCTCCGCCAACTTCGCCTGCCCGATTTGCGGCTACAGCATGCGCGAGCTGGAACCACGCCTGTTCTCCTTCAACAACCCGGCGGGCGCCTGCCCGACCTGTGACGGTCTGGGCGTACAGCAGTACTTCGACCCGGACCGCGTCATCCAGAACCCGGAGCTGTCGCTGGCTGGCGGCGCGATTCGCGGCTGGGATCGTCGTAACTTCTACTACTTCCAGATGCTGAAATCGCTGGCGGACCACTACGAGTTCGACGTGGAAGCGCCGTGGCAAACCCTGAGCGCCACCGCGCAGAAAGCCATTCTCTACGGTTCCGGCAAAGAGTCGATTGAGTTCAAATACATCAACGATCGCGGCGATACTTCCGTGCGCCGCCATCCGTTCGAAGGCGTGCTGCACAACATGGAGCGCCGCTATAAAGAGACGGAATCCAGCGCGGTGCGCGAAGAGCTGGCAAAATTCATCAGCAACCGTCCGTGCGTCAGCTGTAACGGTACCCGTCTGCGTCGCGAAGCGCGCCACGTCTACGTGGAAAATACGCCGCTGCCGACCATCTCCGACATGAGCATCGGCCACGCGATGGACTTCTTCAATAACCTGAAGCTCTCCGGCCAGCGGGCAAAAATCGCTGAAAAAGTGCTGAAAGAGATTGGCGATCGCCTGAAGTTCCTGGTGAACGTTGGCCTTAACTACCTGACGCTCTCCCGTTCCGCAGAAACCCTCTCCGGCGGTGAAGCCCAGCGTATCCGTCTGGCGAGCCAGATTGGCGCGGGGCTGGTCGGCGTGATGTACGTGCTTGATGAGCCGTCCATCGGCCTGCACCAGCGCGATAACGAACGCCTGCTTGGCACCCTGATTCACCTGCGTAACCTCGGTAACACGGTGATCGTGGTTGAACACGATGAAGACGCGATTCGCGCCGCCGACCACGTCATCGACATTGGCCCAGGCGCCGGTGTCCACGGCGGTCAGGTGGTAGCTGAAGGCACGCTGGACGACATTATGGCGGTGCCAGAGTCGTTGACCGGGCAATTCATGAGCGGCAAACGCAAAATTGAAGTGCCGATGCAACGCGTTCCGGCTAATCCGGAAAAAGTACTGAAGCTGACGGGGGCATCAGGCAACAACCTGAAAGACGTGACCCTGACGCTGCCGGTGGGTCTGTTTACCTGCATCACCGGCGTGTCCGGTTCCGGTAAATCAACGCTGATAAACGATACGCTGTTCCCGATTGCCCAGACGCAGCTAAATGGCGCGACTATCGCTGAACCCGCGCCGTACCGCGATGTCCAGGGGCTTGAGCATTTCGATAAGGTCATCGACATCGACCAGAGCCCGATTGGCCGCACGCCGCGTTCCAACCCGGCCACCTACACCGGCGTGTTTACACCGGTACGTGAACTGTTTGCCGGCGTGCCGGAATCACGTTCACGCGGCTATACGCCGGGCCGTTTCAGCTTTAACGTCCGTGGCGGGCGCTGCGAAGCCTGTCAGGGCGATGGCGTGATCAAAGTGGAAATGCACTTCCTGCCGGATATCTACGTGCCGTGCGACCAGTGCAAAGGCAAACGCTATAACCGCGAAACGCTGGAGATTAAGTACAAGGGCAAGACCATCCACGAAGTGCTGGATATGACCATTGAAGAGGCACGTGAGTTCTTCGATGCCGTGCCGGCGCTGGCGCGTAAGCTGCAAACCCTGATGGACGTGGGCCTGACCTACATTCGTCTCGGCCAGTCGGCGACCACCCTCTCCGGCGGTGAGGCCCAGCGCGTGAAGCTGGCGCGCGAGCTATCAAAACGTGGTACCGGTCAGACGCTCTATATTCTCGACGAGCCGACCACCGGCCTGCACTTTGCCGACATCCAGCAGCTGCTGGAAGTGCTGCATCAGCTGCGCGACCAGGGCAACACCATCGTGGTGATTGAACACAACCTGGACGTCATTAAGACCGCGGACTGGATTGTCGATCTGGGTCCGGAAGGCGGCAGCGGCGGCGGTGAAATCCTCGTGTCAGGCACGCCGGAAACGGTGGCGAACTGCGAAGCCTCGCATACCGCACGCTTCCTGAAACCGCTGTTGCAGTAATTACGAGTACATCTGCTGCCGGACGGCTTCCGGCAGCAGATCCACCGCCAGCTGATAGGACGCGTCCACCAGATAGTAAATTTGCGAATTCGGCAACGAGCCGTCGAGATAAACGGTGCTCCAGTGCGCTTTGTTGAGATGACGACTTGGGCGCACGTCTTTATGCTGCTGGCGCAGCAGTTCTGCCAGTTCGGGGCTGGTTTTCAGCGACACCGCCGGGCGGTCTTCCACATCCTTTACCATTGCAAAAAGCACATCAGCGACTTTAATCTGCGTCGCTTTCCAGTCACTGTGCACGCTCTGTTCCACGCCACGTTTAGCCATGCAGTACAGCAGAAGATCCGAACTGGTCATTGTTATACCCCTTAGTCTCGCGAGCCACCTTGTGCAGAAAAGCATCATCTCAGTGTGCAACAAGACGCCGAAAGGATAAACCTTTCAGCGCCTGATTTTGACTAAAAAAGCATCATTTATTGGTAGGGTGTACGTCGCATACTGTAGGCCGGATAAGCGAAGCGCCATCCGGCAGCACAGAGCAGATTGCCGGAGGGCGGCGTAAACGCCTTATCCGGCCTACAGTGGTTTGGGGTTAGTACTCGGAGTTAACGATCACTTCTTCGTTAAACGCACCGGCCTGCGGTAGCGGGCGATAAGTCGAGTTGGAGGCGCGCAGGACGCGGATACCACGGGCACCCACTTCACGCGCGGCGGTGATATCGTTATCGGAATCACCGTAGAACACCCTGATGTTCTTCTCTTTTAGCCACTGGGTCTTGGTGTTCTGGCCCGGCTGATCGCCGGCAAAAATCACCGGATTCATGTTAACGCCCGGGATCAGGAAATCATCCTGCAGCGTTTTCGATACGGTCTCGGTTTTAGTCTGGCTGCGGCCGGTCACGAAGTAAATGCTATCGCCGCGCTTGACGTGCATGGCAATCAGCGAACGGGCGACCTCTTTCGGGATGCTGAATGCGTCCCAGCCGTTGTTCATTTTTTCCCAGAACTCTGGGTTTTTCAGGTAATCCTGGCTATCCGGGGAGTAGGTTCTTTGCCCGCGCCAGAAGCCAGGGCTTGAGAACAGCACGGTGTCATCGATATCAAAACCTACCGCCATCGGCGGATGGCCCATCAGGCTGTTTTCAATCTGCGCCACGGAAACCCAGTGAATCGGCGCCTGTTCGGCCAGCTTCGCAACATCGGTTCCGGGGTAAAGCGGAGATGGCGACGACGCATGGGCCGTCACCGTAGAATTCAGTGCAAATAACAAGCAGACGGCACTGAGAGCTTGCGTGATCTTGCGCATATTTTCCCTTAATTCGTCGAATCGTTATTGTAATAAAGTGGGCGGTACTTCAAAGAAAGCCACTGGCGACCTTACCGTCTGAGGGGTACGAATGAAAGGGATTTCTAAGATTAATCCTGAAAAAACCTGGGGGATCACATTTTGCTTTCAAGGAGTGACTCTGGCCCGGAATCGGCCTCCAGACCAGAGTAAGTACTTGCTTACATTATGGCAGCAAAGGCTTTTGCCACACGCTGAACATTGCGACTGTTCAGCCCTGCCGCACACATACGACCGCTGGCAATCAGGTAAACGCCAAACTCGTCGCGCAGGCGATCAACCTGTGCTGCGCTCAGGCCGGTGTAGCTAAACATCCCGCGCTGCTTGAGCAGATAATCGAAATTACCGTCTGGCATCTCTTCTTTCAGCACATTCACCAGCGCATGACGCATCTCCAGAATTCGCGTACGCATCCCTTCCACTTCGGCCAGCCACATCGCCTTCAGCTCCGCATCGCCGAGGACGGCCGCCACAATCTGCGCGCCAAAGTTTGGCGGGCTGGAGTAGTTACGGCGTACCGTCGCCTTCAGTTGGCCCAGCACGCGCAGCGCGGTTTCATTATCTTCACAGATAATCGACAGTCCGCCGACGCGTTCGCCGTACAGCGAGAAGATTTTAGAGAATGAGTTGCTGACCAGCGCGGGCAGGCCAGCGTCGGCAATCGCGCGGATCGCATAGGCGTCTTCTTCCATACCCGCGCCAAAGCCCTGGTAGGCGATATCGAGGAACGGAATCAGCTCGCGCGCTTTCAGCACCTCAACCACGCCGTCCCACTGGTCATTGGTCAGATCGGCACCCGTTGGGTTATGACAGCACGGATGCAACAGCACGATGCTACGCGCCGGCAGCGTGTTCAGTTTCTCCAGCAGCGCTGCGTAACGCACGCCGTTGGTTTCGCTATCAAACCATGGATAGGTGTCGACGGTAAAACCTGCGCCTTCAAAGATCGCGATATGGTTTTCCCAGGTCGGGTCGCTGACCCAGACGCCGGAATCCGGGAAGTAGCGCTTCAGGAAATCCGCGCCCACTTTCAACGCGCCGGAGCCGCCAAGCGTTTGAATGGTGGCCACGCGCTGCTGCTGGAGAACCGGGTGATCTGCGCCAAACAGCAGCGGCGCCACGGTATGACGGTAGCTGTTCAGCCCTTCCATCGGCAGGTACAACGACGCGCCGTGCGGCTGCGCGTTAAAGCGCGCTTCCGCTTCAGCGACCGATTTCAGCTGTGGAACAATACCATTTTCGTCATAAAACAGACCGATGCTGAGGTTTACTTTGTCGCTGCGCGGATCTTCTTTGAAACGTTCCATTAATGAAAGAATGGGGTCGCCCGCATAGGCGTCAACTTTTTGAAACACGCGATGGTTCTCCGGGTTTACAGAAGGCAGGAAATAACACAATAAACCGGATGGGAAGGAAGGTCGAGCGGTTGTTGCGGTTGGTGAAAAGATTGCCGGATGGCGGCGTAAACGCCTTATCCGGCCTACGGACAATGCGCGATATAGTGATGTAGGCCGGATAAGCGCAAGCGCCATCCGGCACGCTACAGGCTTAATCGATATACTTCATCGCCACCCGCGAGGTCAGGCGCGTAATAAGTTCGTAAGCACTCACTTTCGTCATTTCCGCGATGCGTTCAACCGGCAGACCTTCGCCCCACAGAATGACCGTATCACCGGTTTTGTCCTGCGCCTGCGGGCCTAAATCGACGCAGATCATGTCCATCGCCACGCGGCCAACAATCGGCACTTCGCGGCCATTCACCAGCACCGGCGTACCGGACGGCGCGGCACGCGGGTAGCCGTCACCGTAGCCCATCGCCACCACGCCCAGCCGGGTATCGCGTTCGCTGACCCAGGTGCCGCCGTAGCCAACCGGCTCACCCGCTTTGTGTTCGCGCACGGCAATCAGGCTGGAAGTGAGCGACATTACCGGCTGCATGCCGAAATCCGGCCCCCACGGCTTCTGCTCCAGCGGCGATACGCCGTAGAGGATAATGCCGGGGCGCGCCCAGTCGAAATGCGACTGCGGCCACAGCAGAATGCCGCCCGACGCTGCGATAGAGCGCAACCCCGGCTTGCCTTCGGTAAAGGTGGTAAAAATATCCAGCTGTCGCTCGGTGGCGCCACAGTCCGGCTCATCGGCGCGGGCAAAGTGGCTGACAATGTTCACCGGCTGGCGGACGTTTTTGCAGGCGCTCAGGCGCTGATAGAAGGCTTCCGCCTGTTCCGGGCGCACGCCCAGGCGGTGCATGCCGGTATCAAGCTTCATCCAGACGGTCACCGGCTCGCTCAACGCGGTGGTTTCCAGCGCTTCAAGCTGTTCGATGTTATGCACGGCGGTATGCAGGTGCTGCTCGGCAATCGTCGGCAGATCGGTCGCGTTGAAGAAGCCTTCCAGCAGCAGGATCGGCTGAGTAATGCCGCCCTCACGCAGGCGCAGGGCCTCTTCAAGACGGGCAACGCCAAAAGCATCGGCGTCGGGGAGCGTTCGCGCGGTCTCGAGGAGGCCGTGTCCGTAAGCGTTCGCTTTCACCACCGCAACCAGCTTGCTGGCAGGCGCCAGTTCACGCAGACGTTGCAGGTTGTGTCGCAGAGCGCGGCGGTTAATGACTACAGTTGCCGCTTGCATTTGTGTTCCTTGATATGTGTTTGCTTGAGTAACCTGATTCAGCGTTGTTATTCGTCGTCGTACTGCGGGCCCGCGTAATTATCGAAGCGCGACCATTGACCGTTAAACGTCAGGCGCACCGTGCCGATTGGGCCGTTACGCTGTTTACCGATAATGATTTCGGCGATGCCTTTTAAGTCACTGTTTTCGTGATAAACCTCATCACGGTAGATGAACATGATTAAGTCGGCATCCTGCTCGATGGAGCCGGATTCACGCAGGTCGGAGTTGACCGGGCGTTTATCCGCACGCTGTTCCAGAGAACGGTTAAGCTGCGACAGCGCCACCACCGGCACGTGCAGTTCTTTGGCTAACGCTTTGAGAGAACGTGAGATTTCGGCAATTTCCAGCGTACGGTTGTCAGAGAGCGACGGCACACGCATCAACTGGAGGTAGTCGATCATGATAAGGCCAATACCGCCGTGTTCACGGGCAATACGGCGCGCACGGGAGCGCACTTCCGTCGGCGTCAGGCCGGAGGAGTCATCAATGTAGATGTTTCGTTTTTCCAGCAGAATCCCCATGGTACCGGAGATGCGCGCCCAGTCCTCGTCGTCGAGCTGGCCGGTACGGATGCGGGTCTGGTCAACGCGCGACAGCGACGCCAGGGAACGCATCATAATCTGCTCTGAGGGCATCTCGAGGCTGAAAATGAGGACCGGTTTATCCTGCAACATCGCCGCATTTTCGACGAGGTTCATCGCAAATGTCGTTTTACCCATTGATGGACGCGCGGCGACGATGATCAGGTCCGACGGCTGGAGACCGGCGGTTTTCTTGTTGAGATCGTCATAGCCGGTGTTCACGCCGGTCACACCGTCGTGCGGCTGCTGGAACAGCTGCTCGATACGCGCTACGGTGGCGTCGAGCACTTCAGTAATGTTTTTCGGGCCTTCGTCTTTATTCGCGCGGCTTTCAGCGATTTTAAAGACGCGGGACTCCGCGAGATCCAGCAGGTCTTCACTGGTACGCCCCTGCGGGTCGAAACCGGCCTCGGCGATTTCGTTGGCCACGGCGATCATTTCGCGGACAACGGCACGTTCGCGCACGATATCGGCATAAGCGCTGATGTTCGCCGCACTTGGCGTATTTTTTGACAGTTCTGCCAGATAGGCGAAGCCGCCAACGCTGTCCAGTTGCCCCTGCCGCTCCAGCGATTCCGCGAGCGTGATCAGGTCAATCGGGCTGCCGCCCTCCTGCAAACGCCCCATCTCCGTGAAGATATGGCGGTGCGGACGAGTATAAAAATCTTCTGCGACAACACGCTCGGCGACATCGTCCCAGCGCTCGTTATCCAGCATCAAACCGCCCAACACCGATTGTTCCGCTTCAATCGAGTGCGGCGGTACTTTCAGCCCGTCTACCTGAAAATCGCGGACGCGAGGTTCGGCTTGCGGTTTGTTGAAGGGTTTATTTGCTGCCATAGTGAATGGTATTACCGAGATAAAGAGTGGGTCGAAAGATTACCACATAATTGTTCAGGAGGAAGCATGGCAACCCGTATTGAGTTTAGCAAACATGGCGGCCCGGAAGTGCTGAACGCCGTCGAATTCCCCCCCAATGCCCCTGCCGAGAACGAAGTGCAGGTGGAAAACAAAGCGATTGGCATCAACTACATCGATACCTATATCCGCAGCGGACTCTACCCACCGCCGTCGCTGCCAAGCGGCCTGGGCACCGAAGCCGCGGGCGTGGTCAGCCAGGTAGGCGGCAACGTTAAACACGTTAAAGCCGGCGATCGCGTGGTGTATGCGCAGTCCGGCCTGGGTGCTTACAGCTCGGTGCACAACGTCGCGGCGGATAAAGTGGCCCTGCTCCCGGCGGCTATCTCCTTTGAGCAGGCAGCCGCCTCCTTCCTCAAAGGGCTAACCGTCTACTACCTGCTGCGCAAAACCTACGAAATCAAACCCGGCGAACCGTTTCTGTTCCACGCGGCAGCGGGCGGCGTAGGGCTGATTGCCTGCCAGTGGGCCAAGGCGCTGGGTGCGAAGCTCATTGGTACCGTCGGCAGCGCGGAAAAAGCGCAGCGTGCCCTACAGGCAGGCGCATGGCAGGTGATTAACTATCGCGAAGAGAACATCGCCGAACGGGTGAAAGAGATTACCGGCGGGAAAAAGCTACCGGTGGTATACGACTCGGTTGGCAAAGATACCTGGGAAGCGTCGCTGGACTGCCTGCAACGCCGCGGGCTGATGGTCAGCTTCGGTAACTCGTCTGGCCCGGTGACCGGCGTGAATTTGGGCATCCTCAACCAGAAAGGATCGTTGTTCGTCACGCGCCCTTCCCTCTACGGCTACATCACCACCTACGACGAGCTGAAGGAGGCCAGTCACGAGCTGTTCTCGCTGATCGCCAGCGGCATTATCAAGGTGGACGTCGCGGAGAGTCAGAAGTATCCGCTGAAGGAGGCGCGTCGCGCGCATGAGATTCTGGAGAGCCGGGCCACGCAGGGTTCAAGCCTGCTGATTCCATAACGTTGCGGTCGCACAAAAGACTAGGGCTTCCCGTAGGAAGCCCTTTCTTTTTTTAGTTCGGCTGTATGTAGGGTACAGCTCGATGAATTCGTTATCGGCGGCAATAGTGACAGATTTATTACGCGAATCCTACGGAGATTTATGCAAAATTATTGAGGTTGTGACATACCCCTCAATACCTCCGGTAATTGCCGCGGTACGACTGATTTTTTGGGGCATTGACCGCCCGAATGATCCACACCGCTGCCACCGCCAGGATAAGCCAGGGCAGTAGCTTAATCATAATAGCAAACAGGCCACCGACGAACATCAATACCGTCGCCACCACCAGCGCGGCGATAATGCCGAGCAGGGAAATCCCCGTCACTAATAGCATCACGAAAAACCCAATCACAAATAACAGTTCCAGCATGGTCGCTCTCCCGGAAATCACTCTTTTCTCTGAGCTGACTATTACAAGAAACGTGCCAAAAATAACTTATTGATTATCAACAAAAACGCCCCGCATAAACAGGCGAGGCGTGGTGAATTTGACCAGGTTTTAGCGAAATAATTAGCGCTTATCGGCCACCAGCTTGAGCGCATGTTCCAGCACGTTGATATCGGCCCCCGCTTTATGGGCATTTTCGCTCAGATAGCGGCGCCACTGGCGCGCGCCCGGAATACCCTGGAACAGCCCCAGCATATGACGGGTGATATGGCCCAGCCAGGTGCCGTTGCTCAGCTCACGCTCAATGTACGGGTACATTGCCCGCACCACTGCCACCGGGTCGGCATCAACATCGGTGGCGCCGAAAATCTCGCGGTCAACGGAGGCCAGAATGCCCGGGTTCTGGTAGGCTTCGCGGCCGACCATAACGCCATCCATGTGTTCCAGATGCCCCTTCGCCTCTTCCAGCGATTTAATACCGCCGTTGATGGACATCGTCAGATGCGGGAAGTCTTTTTTAAGCTGATAAACGCGCGGGTAATCCAGCGGTGGAATTTCGCGGTTCTCTTTCGGGCTCAGGCCGGAAAGCCAGGCCTTGCGCGCGTGGATAATAAACATATCGCACTCGCCGCGGCCGGAAACCGTGTTGATGAAATCGCAAAGGAATTCGTAGCTGTCCTGGTCGTCAATGCCGATACGGGTTTTGACCGTGACCGGGATAGAGACGACGTCGCGCATCGCCTTCACGCAGTCAGCGACCAGTTGGGCATTGCCCATCAGGCATGCGCCAAACATGCCGTTCTGCACGCGATCGGACGGGCAACCCACGTTCAGGTTGATTTCGTCATAGCCGCGTTCCTGCGCAAGCGCGGCACAATGTGCCAGCGCCGTCGGGTCGCTGCCACCCAGCTGCAATGCCACCGGATGCTCTTCTTCGCTATACGCCAGATAGTCGCCCTTGCCGTGAATAATCGCCCCGGTTGTGACCATTTCGGTGTACAGCAGCGTGTGCTGAGACAGCAGTCGCAGGAAATAGCGGCAGTGTCTGTCTGTCCAGTCGAGCATCGGCGCGATGGAGAAACGGTGAGCAGCAAAAGCGGGAGTCGAAGATTCTGACAGCATGGCGATTATTTAAGCATTCGAAAAAAGGGCGGCCACTATAGCACAGACAAAGAGGGGATACGATCCACCTTGCTGTGATATCAAAAAGTGATATCATCATCTTGTCCGGTGGCCAACATGACAAAGGATTAATTGGCATGAAATCACTCAACGCCAGGCACCAAAAAACGTTACGGTTGATCTTCTCAATGCCCACGCCAGCCACGCTGGAATGGCGAAAAATTGAAGCATTATTTATTGCTTTAGGTGCAAAAGTTTCAGAAGGACAGGGATCCCGGGTACGATTCGAAATCAATCAGGTGGTGGCCTCATTCCATCGCCCTCATCCTGACAAGGAAGCCAAGGTTTATCAGGTTCGCGATGCAATGGCATTTCTTATCGCAGTAGGAGTGACTCCATGATGAATACCATGACGTATAAAGGCTATGCCGCAAAAATCGATTACAGTGACGAAGACATGTGCTTTATCGGTCGCGTTGCGGGGATCAGAGATGTTATTGGTTTCCACGCCGATAACGTAACAGACCTGCGTAAAGCCTTCGAAGAGGCGGTGGATGATTATATTGCTTACTGCAAAGAGCAAGGGCGTGAACCCCTTCGTCCGGCCAGTGGCAAAATCAGCCTGCGCATCTCTCCCGAAGTGCATTCGGCCATCAATATCGCCGCAGAAGTTTCTGGCAAGAGCGTCAATCAGTGGATTAACGATACGCTTTCCAGAGCGGCCCACGGTTAGCCGGTGTAGGCCAGATAAGCGCAGCGCCATCAGGCAATCCAGAGCAGATTGCCTGATGGCGGCGTAAACGCCTTATCCGGCCTACAAGGTCGGTGGTTAGAACGTGACGCTCAACTGGGCGCCTGCGCCCCAGGTTTGATCCTCACCATAAAGGCCCATCAGGTCGACGTGCACCCGGTTAAACGGCGCAAAGCCAACGCCGCCGGTAAAGACGTTGCTGTCGTTGTTTTTCACGTCAGCGCGGTAACCGGCGCGCACCGCCAGCCAGTCCAGCGGGCGCACTTCTGCGCCAACACCCACATACTGCGACGTGTCTTCACTTTTAAAGCCCTTGGTCTCCGTCAAATCGCCATCGGCACTTAACGTCAGGAAATCGGTATGCCAGGCCACGCCAGCGGTCACCAGCGGGCGAATCTGATACGTATCGCGTACGCCAGCCACCTCTTTGGTGTCGATATCGCGCGAGAAGAGGTTTTGCCCGCTCAATCCCACCGTCCAGTTATCGCCAAAATCTGCGGCCATCCCGGCATCAACGTTAAAGCCGGTATCATCGTTGCGATAGCGGCTGCTGTTGATGTCGTCGCTGCTGAAGTTGTAAATCGAGACGGTGTAGTTATAGAGCCAGGTTTGTTGCAGTTTTGGCGTAATGCCCAGCGAAACCGGTACGCCGCCGACATCAAACTGGCGAGCAATCGCCACGCCGTAGTCGGAGACAATCGCCGCACGACCATAACCTTTGGACTTAAGATCTTGTGGATTAACCGCCAACGCCGTCGCCGGAACCGACTGGACGCCGCGCAGGAGATCGATATCCCCCTGATCGATATACGAGCTAACCCTCGCCCGGGCATTCGCTTTTGCCACAAAAGCGACCGCCAGCACGTCGTTTGGAATGCTGACCGCCAGCCCTGCTCCGGCTTTGGCATTAGCGGTCTTCCCTTTCAGGGCGGAGAGTTGATTGGCAAGATCGCCCGCCGCAGCAGACACCTGTCGGGATGCCGCGCTGTTCGGATTGGCGAGATCGGCAAGATTAATGGTGCTCAGCACTCGTCTATAGCGCTGGACATCATCGCTGATGTCGCCGATTTTGTTGCGCAGATCGTCCTTATCGGAGATCTGCGCGCCAATTGACGGCACAATCAGCGTGATATCGTCGTCCGGTTTTGCCTTTGCCAGCAGCGCCGGGTTAATTAACACGCCGCTGCCGTAGTTCGCCGAAGCCATGCCCGTGCCGCCCATCGCGTCGTTACGTGCTTCCGACCAACCATTTGCAGCCCCTGCCTGTCCCGCCACAAAAAAGGAGACAGCCACCCCCATCAGCGAAAATTTGTCTTTTTTATTCACAGTTTGCTCGTCTTATTGTCTGTAATGAAACAACCCTCCACCCGTTATCGCCTGGATGGAGACGAACCGTTGCTGTGAATAGGGAGGGAAAAAGCGTCTTGTTCCCCTAACTGAAATTTTCTTCGGTTATCGTTATTTTTAATAAGCACTCTAATCTTTATAGAAGAAGAGACTAATTTCGCCCAGGTTTTCCATCGTGCGGGCCAAAAAACTGCGGCGGATGGTCAACCCAGCGATCGTCGCGCGTAACGGCGTACGACGCATTTAACGGATAGTAAATCCGGTTATGTTTCTTATTAGCCTCCCCCACCACCAGCAGACGAACCTCTTCTGACGTGTTGTTGATAAAGGTATGGCAGACGCCCGTTCCGGCCGGAAAGCCTACGCTATCGCCCGGTTCCAGCTTCCATAAATAGCCGTTGATCCACGCCTGTGGGTAGCCTTCCAGCACGTAGATAAACTCCTCTTCGTCGCTTTCAGCGTGCGGGTAGGACGTGCGGCGGCCTGGCGGCAAGCGTTCGTGGTGAATACCAAGATGTCTCAGCCCCAGCGCGCGGGCTAGCGGCGCGCCGATAGAGAAGCGTTCATCGCTGTCGGGATAGGTTGAGTCATCGGGTCCTTCAACGTCGTGCCAATGGCGAATACAGTCGGGTCTTTTCATTATTTTTCATCCTGAGTGTGAAGTACACCTGCTATAACACAGCTATAGCACACCTGTGGAAACTCGGCGTTTCCGGCATAACATGGTAAAGTAGAGGCTCATTTCCCCGTGACCTGAGGACGCCAATGGATAAGACCACCACGCAAGAACTGTTAGCGCAAGCTGAAAAGCTGTGCGCGCAACGCGGCGTGCGCCTGACTCCGCAACGTCTGGAAGTGTTGCGCCTGATGAGTCTGCAGGAAGGGGCTATTAGCGCCTATGACCTGCTGGATCTACTGCGCGAGAAAGAGCCGCAGGCCAAGCCGCCAACCGTCTACCGCGCGCTGGAGTTTCTGCTCGAGCAGGGCTTTGTGCACAAGGTCGAGTCTGCCAACAGCTACGTACTGTGCCACCTTTTCGATCAGCCGACTCATACCTCCGCGATGTTCATCTGCGATCGCTGCGGCGTGGTGAAAGAAGAGTGTGCGGAAGGGGTAGAGGACATCATGCATACGCTGGCCGCGAAGATGGGCTTTGCGCTGCGCCACAACGTCATTGAAGCGCACGGGCTGTGTTCCGCCTGCGTGGAAGTTGAAGCCTGTCGCGCGCATGAGCACTGCCATCACGACCATACGATTCATACTAAAAAGAAATCCCGCTAACGCGGGATTAATGTGGAGCGTACCTCCCTGTACGCATGGGCAGGAGGAGTGCGTTACCAGCGGTGGTTGTGCCGTTTATCCCAGCTATCCACCTCTTTTTCCGCCTGATCTTTTGCGTATCCATAACGTTCCTGGATTTTACCGACCAGCTGATCGCGTTTACCTTCGATCACCGTGATGTCATCATCGGTCAGTTTGCCCCATTGCTCTTTCACTTTACCTTTAAGCTGCTTCCAGTTACCGCCGACTTCGTCTTTATTCATCATTGAATCCTCGATCGTCAGTGAATGAATAGCGAGAGAGTGTGAACTCTTTTTCGCTAAGCGTGAGGTTAATTGTAGTCAGTCATTCTGAGCATGATTCACTATTCGGAATCTTTAACCATCACATCAGGAAAACCAGCTGTTATTTCGCCAGTGGCGTCGCCAGATATATGCCAACGACAGGCCGCGCAGCGCGAGGAAAACGGCCAGCGCCAGCCACAGCCCATGGTTGCCGAGTACCGGCAGTGCCAGCAGCGTCAGCGCAAAACCGGCGGCGGCAACCGCCATGCTGTTGCGCATCTCGGCGCCTCGCGTGGCGCCGATAAACATGCCGTCCAGCAGATAACACCAGACGCCAATCACCGGCAGCACCACCTGCCACAGCACGTAACGATCGGCCAGTTGCTGCAGTTCGGGCAGCGAGGTAAGTAACGCGACGATATTTTCGCCAAACACGGCGTATACCAGCGCAAAAGCCAGCGCCACGACACCCGCCTGACGGCACGCGGCGCGCCAGACCTCAAGCAGTTTACTGCCATCGCGCGCGCCATACGCCTGGCCGGAGTGCGCCTCTACCGCATAAGCGAAGCCGTCCAGCGCATAGGCGGTGAAAGTGAGCATCGTCATCAGCACCGCGTTCACCGCCACCACTTCACCACCGAGCCGCGCGCCAAAGACGGTGACCGCGCCGAAGCACAGCTGTAACAGCAGGGAACGCAGCATAATGTCGCGGTTGAGCGCCAGCAGGCGGCGGATGTTGCCGCGCCAGGCGGTTTTCAGCATCGCCCAGGAGATGCCGCGCATCGCCATCACTTTGCGCACCATCCCCAACCCGACCAGCAGGGTCGCATATTCGGCAATCGCGGTGGCGAGCGCCGCGCCCTGCACGTTCATGTGCAGCCCCATCACCAGCCACAGGTCGAGCACAATGTTCAGCACATTCCCCACCACGAGCAGCACTACCGGCGCGCGCGCGTACTGCACGCCCAGTAGCCAACCCAGCAGGACCAGGTTCGCCAGGGAAGCAGGCGCGCTGAGCCAGCGAATGGCGAGGAAGCGCCGCGCCTGTTCTAACACCTCACCGCTGCCGCCGACGATAGACAGCGCCAGATTAATCAGCGGGGTTTTAAACACAATGATCAGCAGCCCGGCGCCCAGCGCCAGCATCAACGGTTGCACCAGCGCGCGGGCCAGCGCCTGCGGGTTCTTCGCGCCAAAGGCCTGCGCCGTCAGGCCGGTTGTGCTCATGCGTAAAAACAGCAGCAGCATAAACAGGAAGCTGGTCGCCGTCGCCCCGATGGCGACGCCGCCCAGATAGACGGGGCTGTCCAGGTGACCGATCACGGCGGTATCGACCAGACCCAGAAGAGGTACGGTAATGTTGGAGAAGATCATCGGTAGCGCAAGGCGCCACAGCGCTTTATCAGCGGAAGTGAGTAGCGACATGGGTATCAACCAGAACGAAAAAAGGCTGCGATAGCGGATGTATCGCAGCCATTAGAGAGGGGGCGTTTTTACAGCCATTCGCCGTTGCGGATAACGCCAACGGCCAGCCCTTCAATGGAGAAATTCTGCTGACGCAGATCGACCACGATCGGCTTAAATTCGCTATTTTCCGGCAGCAGTTCGACGACGTTACCCTGTTTTTTCAGGCGTTTTACCGTCACTTCTTCGTCAATACGTGCGACCACGACCTGGCCGTTGCGTACATCCTGAGTCTTATGCACCGCGAGCAGATCGCCGTCCATAATCCCGATATCTTTCATCGACATGCCGCTAACGCGCAGCAGGAAGTCGGCGCTCGGTTTGAACAGCGACGGATCAACCTGGTAATGGCCTTCGATATGCTGCTGGGCCAGCAGCGGTTCGCCCGCCGCGACGCGACCTACCAGCGGCAGACCTTCTTCTTCTTCCACCAGCAGGCGGATACCGCGAGAAGCGCCGGAGACAATCTCAATGACACCTTTACGCGCCAGCGCTTTCAGGTGCTCTTCAGCCGCGTTTGGGGAACGGAACCCCAAGCGCTGAGCAATTTCCGCACGCGTCGGCGGCATGCCCGTCTGGCTGATGTGATCCCGGATGAGATCAAACACCTCTTGCTGCCTGGTCGTTAACGCTTTCATTCCGCCCCCTGGGTGTATATACAGTTATGCTGTGAGTATATACAGCTAGTGTTTATTTTGAAACCATAAAACGCACGAAATCAGGCAGTTTTCACAGCTTTAGTGGAAATGCGCCCACAGCAGCGTGCCCCAGGTGATGAGCGCGACGAAAATCGCCAGCAGCACCGCCGCCGACCCCATGTCTTTTGCCCGCCCGGACAGCTCGTGGTATTCGGAGCCGATGCGGTCCACCACCGCTTCCAGTGCACTATTGAGAATTTCCACTATCATCACCAACAGGACGGAGCCGATGAGCAGCACGCGCGTGATGGCGTCGACATCCAGCCAGCAGGCGATAATAATCGCCAGCACCGACGCGACCCCCTCCTGGCGGAATGCGGCTTCGTTAATCCACGCCGCGCGAAATCCTTTCCAGGAATAGCCCGCTGCTTTGATGATTCGGGTGAGCCCGGTGGTATTATTGGCCATCTCAAGAACCTTTTTTGTTATTACGTCAATGACAATGCGTGTTATGAAGCGGTAGAACAGAAATTCTGCTGACTTTCTGATATTCTTGCCGCGCATTTGCATGATTAACCAGAGGCTTTACATCGTTTATGTCCGGCTGGCCACGAATTTACTACAAATTACTGAATTTACCATTAAGCGTACTGGTAAAAAGCAAGTCTATTCCCGCAGAACCTGCACAGGAATTGGGGCTTGATACCTCGCGTCCTATTATGTACGTCCTGCCTTATAACTCTAAGGCCGACCTACTGACGCTGCGCGCCCAATGTCTGGCGCATGATTTACCCGATCCGCTTGAACCGCTGGAAATCGACGGCACCCTGCTGCCGCGCTACGTGTTTATCCACGGCGGCCCGCGCGTGTTCACCTACTACACGCCGAAAGAAGAGTCGATCAAGCTGTTCCACGACTACCTCGATCTGCACCGCAGCAATCCAGACCTGGATGTGCAAATGGTGCCGGTCTCCGTGATGTTCGGGCGTTCACCGGGCCGAGAGAAAGGCGAAGAGAATCCACCGCTGCGAATGCTCAACGGCTTCCAGAAATTCTTCGCCGTCTCCTGGCTGGGCCGCGATAGCTTCGTGCGCTTCTCGCCGTCCGTTTCGCTGCGCCGCATGGCCGACGAACACGGCACCGACAAAATCATTGCGCAGAAGCTGGCGCGCGTCGCGCGTATGCACTTTGCACGTCAGCGTCTGGCGGCGGTTGGCCCGCGTCTGCCGGCACGTCATGACCTGTTCAAAAAGCTGCTGGCATCGAAAGCCATCGCGAAGGCGGTAGAAGACGAAGCGCGCAGTAAGAAAATCTCGCACGAGAAAGCGCAGCAGAACGCTATTGCGCTGATGGAAGAGATTGCGGCTAACTTCTCCTATGAGATGATTCGCCTGACCGACCGTATCCTCAGCTTTACCTGGAACCGTCTGTATCAGGGGATTAATGTCCATAACGCCGAGCGCGTACGCCAGCTGGCGCACGACGGCCATGAAATCGTCTACGTGCCCTGCCACCGTAGCCATATGGACTACCTGCTGCTCTCTTACGTGCTCTATCACCAGGGGCTGGTGCCGCCGCACATTGCCGCAGGTATCAACCTGAACTTCTGGCCTGCCGGCCCGATTTTCCGCCGTCTGGGCGCGTTCTTCATTCGCCGTACCTTCAAGGGCAACAAGCTTTACTCCACGGTGTTCCGCGAATACCTCGGCGAACTGTTTAGCCGCGGCTACTCCGTTGAATACTTCGTGGAAGGCGGGCGTTCCCGTACCGGTCGTCTGTTGGATCCGAAAACCGGCACCCTGTCGATGACCATTCAGGCGATGCTGCGCGGCGGTACTCGCCCGATTACGTTAGTGCCGATTTACATCGGCTACGAGCACGTGATGGAAGTGGGTACCTACGCCAAAGAGCTGCGCGGCGCAACGAAAGAGAAAGAGAGCCTGCCGCAGATGCTGCGCGGGCTGAGCAAGCTGCGTAATCTCGGCCAGGGCTACGTCAACTTCGGCGAACCGATGCCGTTAATGAACTACCTGAATCACCACGTGCCGGAGTGGCGCGAGTCGATCGACCCGATCGAAGCCGTACGCCCGGCGTGGCTGACGCCGACCGTCAATAAACTGGCAGGTGAGCTGATGGTGCGCATTAACAACGCCGGTGCCGCCAACGCCATGAACCTGTGCTGCACCGCGCTGCTGGCCTCTCGCCAGCGTTCGCTGACCCGCGAACAGCTGACGCAGCAGTTGGAGTGCTACCTGGCGTTAATGCGTAACGCGCCGTACGCGCCGGATGCTACTGCACCAAAAGCCTCCGCCAGCGAGCTTATCGACCACGCGCTGCAGATGAATAAGTTCGAAGTTGAGAAAGACACTATCGGCGACATCATCATTCTGCCGCGCGAGCAGGCGGTGTTGATGACGTACTACCGCAACAACATCGCGCACATGCTGATTATGCCGTCGTTGCTGGCCACCATCATGACTCAACATCGCCAGATCTCCCGCGACCAGGTGTTGAGTATGATCGAGACGCTGTATCCGATGCTGAAAGCCGAGCTGTTCCTGCGCTGGACGCCTGAAGAGCTACCGGCAGTCATCGATACGCTGATCGCCGAAATGTCGCGTCAGGCGCTGATTAGCGAGCAAAACGGCGAGCTGCGCATCAACGCATCGCACTCCCGCACGCTGCAACTGCTGG
Organism: Kluyvera georgiana ATCC 51603; assembly: GCF_001654985.1. Taxonomy (GTDB): domain Bacteria; phylum Pseudomonadota; class Gammaproteobacteria; order Enterobacterales; family Enterobacteriaceae; genus Kluyvera; species Kluyvera georgiana. The sequence continues at coordinate 369 of NZ_LXEU01000062.1, read as the reverse complement.
CTGCAGGCGCACGTGAAACGCTGCAACGCTACGCAATCACCTTCTGGCTGCTGAGCGGCAACCCGTCGATGAACCGCAGTACGCTGGAGAAAGAGAGCCGTACGCTGGCGCAGCGCCTGTCGGTGCTGCACGGCATCAACTCGCCGGAGTTCTTCGATAAAGCGGTGTTCTCGTCGCTGGTGTTAACCCTGCGCGATGAAGGCTATATCAGCGACAGCGGCGACGCCGAGCCGGAAGAGACGATGAAGGTTTACCAGATGATGGCGGGCCTGATTACCTCGGACGTGCGTTTGACGATAGAAAGCGTGACGCAGGAAGAGGCGTAAAAGATTAAGGGCGAATATTTATATTCGCCTTTTTTTTGCATAT
>NZ_LXEU01000061.1 GCF_001654985.1 Kluyvera georgiana ATCC 51603 | reverse complement strand
TAAGTCTATTTATATTTACGGGTTATATATTCCCCGAACACTAAATTCAACAAGCCCAAACCATGACAGAGGAAAAATCATCAGCGACAGCAGCAAGAAAAAGGCCAATACCACTTTCACAAGGTCGACCAGATAGTAAACCTCTCGCGTTTTTTCTTGTGCATTACGGTTAAAGCTTGCGACAAAAAAGGGATAGGCGCTGACAAACAGCGCGATGCCGAGCATAATAAGAAAGAAAGTATCAAATCTAAAACCATCACCGTAAAAAGTATCTACTTTCCCCCTGTTTATCAGGGTATAAATGCCCAGAACGATGAACGCCATACCGGCATAGATTGGGAAAGTAAAATCACTATCATGCACCATTTTCTTCACAAACCGACGATTCATTATTCGTGCAAGATATACGAAGGAAAAATATTTTGAGGTGGTCGTTTGAGTATAAAAAGTAGAGATTGTGCTTCTTATACTTTCCAGTGGGGGGAGTTCTAATTTATCGACATATTCAGAATAAAGATATTCAAGCTCTGTTTTCTGTTCCATAAGAATAAATTCCGTGAATAATTCTATTTCAACATATAACAAATAGAGTGATTACATCATTTCCTGATGCAAAAAATAATGGCATAGCTTAAATAATAACGCGATAAATAAAAAAAGTCCCCAACCAAAGGCGAGGACTTTTGTATTCAATGCACGAGAGCGGGCGAGATAACGCTATCAGCCGTGCCAGTAACTCATCGCCAGCCCAATAAACAGCACCAGCCCCACGTAGTTGTTATTCAGAAACGCCTGGAAGCATGGCCCGCGTTCACGGTGGCGGATCAGCTTCTGCTGGTAGACAAACAGCGCGCCGGCGATCAGGATTGACCAATAAAACTCCCAGTTCAAACCGTTCAACCAGCCGATGAGCGCCATCAGCCCCAGCACGCATGCCTGCAGGATACCGATGATCAGGCGGTCGTTATCACCGAACAGAATCGCCGTGGATTTGATGCCAATCTTCACGTCATCATCACGGTCAACCATCGCATATTGGGTATCGTAAGCCACCGCCCACAGAATGTTGGCCAGCAGCATCAGCCAGCAGCTCAGCGGCAGTGACTCGCTGACCGCCGCGAAGGCCATCGGAATTGACCAGCCAAACGCCGCCCCCAGCACCACCTGCGGCAGATGGGTATAACGCTTCATAAACGGGTAAACCCAGGCCAGCGCCAGCGCCGCCACCGACAACAGAATGGTCATGGTGTTGAGCGTCAGCACCAGCAGGAAAGAGAGCGCCACCAGCACGATGAACAGCGTACGGGCCTCTTTCTCCGTGACCGCGCCGCTCGGCAGCGGACGGTTGGCCGTGCGTTTCACGTGGCCGTCAAATTTGCGATCCGCATAATCGTTGACCACACAGCCTGCGGCGCGCATCAGCCAGACGCCCGCCACAAACACCGCCAGGATCCACAGCGGCGGCACGCCCGGTGAGGCAACCCACAGCGCCCACAGCGTCGGCCACAGCAGCAGCAGCGCGCCGATCGGTTTATCCGTACGCATCAGTCGATGGTAAGCCAGCAGCTTGTTCTGCTTCAGACTCCACTCCATTCTTCTTCTTCCTCTTAGTACAGCGGCGATGCCGGTAAAAACAGCTCGGTTAACAGCAGCGGTTTACCGCTCAGGCGGAGACGGGAACGACGCCCCCACAGCGCATCATGACGGCCTATCTCAATAAAGTCTCGCGTCAGCGTCGACGACGTAAACAGATAACGACCCAGCGGCGTCTGCCCCAGGTTTTGTAGCGCCAGCTCGGGCCCACAGAGGGTCGACTCTGGTACCACGGTGCGCCCGGCAAGCCACGGCTCACCGCCGACGCACAATAATATTTCTCGCAACCAATAGCGAGACTCTTCTGGCAACAGGTGTTGTTCTTCCACCAGCGCATCGCGGCTGACAAACGCTTCGTTTAACAGCGTTACGCTCACCGGTTTCCCAAACTGCTCAAACCGTTTGGTCATCGAATCTTCCAGCATCAGCCAGTCGCGCTGAGCGGGTTCAAGCGGGGGAATGACGTCAAAATAGCGCAGCGCGCGCAGTTGCGTCAGTGCAGAGTGCGACATGCCTGTCTCTCCAATACAAAGCGTTTCGCCATTGTATCGCAGAAAACCGCAGGAGGGGTGCAGGAATGGTCAAATACGATCATTAGCGCAACAGCAGTGCAACAGTTTGCTTTGCGCTATATCCCGATCGTCATCGCAGCGTGAAGGATGAGGTGTATAAAAAAGGTGTACCCGGAAGGGCACACCGAAAGGCTTCGCCTAAACATCAGCGCTGCGGGGTGATGTTACCCCTTGCCTTTTACAGCGCCGATAAAGGTGGAACGTGCAGATTTCGAGCCCAGGCGTTCAGCTTCATTCATCAATTTCAGGGCTTTGTCGATATCCCCTTTCGCTACCGCCTGCTTAATGCTGTTGTTGAAGTAGCTTTCGGTATCATCAAGCATCGGCTCGCTTTTTGCCGCTGGCGCTGGGGCAGCCACGGCGATCGGCGCGGCGGTATTACCGACCGTGACGGCAGAAGTACCGGAAGAGCCAAACAGCGGGCCCACCAGCACGCTGGAGGAGGAGCTGGTTTTCACCTTCAGCTTCAGTACGCCGTCGGTGGTGTGGCGAGCAATCGGATCTGGAATATCCGGGATCGCGTTGCCAGCGCCCTTGGCATAGGCTTTAGCCGGGTCAAGCAGCGTGGTGGTTTGTTGCAGATCTTTCTCGGTGGTAAAGACCAGCACATAAATTTTTTGTTGCCCCAGCGCAGGCGTCAGGCGCATGACCCCTTCCAGACGGTCCGCACTGATCACGCCAGGTTCCTGGTAGGTAAAGTAGCTGCTGGGGAAGAAGGCAGAAGGCGTCATATTCTGATCAAGAATTAGCACGTTGGGCGCAAATATCTGCTTTTTCTTATTCAGCTCGCTGGAAAGCGTGATCGTCAGTTCGCCAATGTTGGCCGGGACGCTCCAGGCCGCCACCGGGCCGGAAATACCGTCGACGGCTAAACGCTGGCCGCTGGTCAGCAGGTCAACGGACTGGGTTTTTGCCTGATCGACTGGCGTCCAGGTTAACTGTTGCAGCGCCGAGGCCGGAATCGCAGGCGCGCTGCTGGTATTTTGCGGAACGAAATTGACGTCGGCCAGGCTGATGCCAGGGACACTGGCCAGCAGACCGGCAGATAAGCATAACGCGACGAGACTTTTTTTCATTTTCATTATTATTACCTCAGTAAACAAGGTTCAGCGGTAGCCAGGCAATAGCGCGCTAAACCATAGAACAGAGGGGCTTGCGCCCCTCGTCAGGTTATTGCGGGTATTACCACCACACTTCCATCTGCGCACCGAAGGTGACTTCGCTGTCGCTACCGCGGCTGGAGGTGTAGATGCCGTTACCGGTGCTATCTTTGGTCGCCAGACCGGTGGTGTTGCTGTAACCCCAGCCTTCATCCCATTTCGCATAGGTCGCGAAGATACGGATGGCCGGACGGGACCAGACGCTGTTACCTGCCTGCCACTGTTGAGCAAGGGTGATCTTGTACTGGTTGTTGGTGTCATTGGTACGCTGAGACTTCACGTTGTCGTAACCGACTTCCAACTGGGTGCTCATGATCGGCGTCCATTTGTACATTGGGCGCACGCCCACGGTGTACCAGGTAGAACCGTTCTTGCTGTCCAGGCTGGTATCCTGATACATCGCAACGTACATCAGGCCCCAATCATCGTTGAAGTCCATCGCACCGTGGTCGAGGATACGGGTCATATGACCGGTATTGTCGATGCTGGTGCCCTGAGAGTGGGTATTCCAGGAGGTCATCGCGTCGGTCGCGTACTGCACGACGAACTTGTTGAAACCGCCCCAGATAGACTGGGTGTGCTCGCCGGTGAACATCCAACCGTCTTTCGACGCGCCATCTTCCAGACGATAGTCGTCCTGCGGGTTAGCGCGGCCATAATCAACACCTAACTCCAGTACGCCGCCAGGGTTGGTTTCCAGACCCGCCAGACGGATATCAAAGACGTCGTTGGCGGTTTTGGATGCGTACTTTTTCTGGTCATCGCTGGAATAGGTGTAAGAACCGCCGCTTTCTGAGTTACGCGTCGCGGCCATGGAGAGTTTACCGAAGCCCAGATCGATGTTTTCCAGACCGGCACCAGGACCTGAAATATCCCAGTAGTAGAAGTCGATCATGTGAACATCGTGACGCTGATAGAAGCGTTTACCGGCCCAGAGGGTTGAACCAGGCAGCCAGTCGATCAGGTTTTTACCCTGAATGTTGGCTTCACGAAATGCCGGAGTGGTGCTTTCCCAGTCATCTTCCTGATTTACTGAATAGGCCACGTTGGTATCGAAGTAAAAACTCTTATCACCCTCTTTCCACAATTCCTGGCCCAGTTTTAATTCGGCATAGGTATCACATTCGTTACCAAGACGGTACTTACTGCCAGCACCGGTTGCCTTGAAACACTGTTGTTCGCCACCGCTACCCGTCCAACCAATGCCGGAACGCGCGTAGCCATGAAAATCAACGGCCATTGCCTGAGCAGACATAATGCCTGCTGCGACGGCAACCGCCACGGGGAGTTTGCGCAGAGTAATCATCATTCTATCTCCTGAGATCATTGCTTTTCTTTTCAACATTTCGCCCCTGTATCGCCTTATCGCTGGCGGCGTGGGGGCTGCCTGTTTGCTTTGTTATGGGACGTTTAAACGCCGAGCTCTTTATGCAGCCGACGACATGCGGTGCCATCTTCACGGAACAGATGGCAGCGCTCTGGCGGCAAGCCGATGGCGAATGTGGCTCCCTCTTCGACCAACACCACGTCGTTCTGGCGATAAACCAGGTTCTGACGGATGGCAGGGATCTGGATGTGAATTTGTGTTTCGTTGCCCAGCTGCTCGACAACATGCACCACGCCTTCCAGCGTCACATCGGCGATGTGGCTCGGCATCAGGTGCTCCGGGCGAATGCCCAGCGACATGTTGGCGCCAACCTGCACGTTGTTACTCTCGACCGGCAGCCAAATCTGCTGATGGTTCGGCAGTTCGACCTGCACCTGATCGATAGCGGTGGCGGTGACTTTCACCGGCAGGAAGTTCATCTTCGGCGAGCCGATAAAGCCCGCGACGAAACGGTCAGCCGGGTAGTGGTACAGCTCGAGAGGTTTACCGACCTGCGCCACGCGACCGGCGTCCAGCACCACGATTTTGTCGGCCAGCGTCATCGCTTCCACCTGATCGTGGGTGACGTAGATCATCGTGCGGCCCAGACGTTTGTGCAGGCGGGAAATTTCGATACGCATCTGCACACGCAGCGCGGCGTCGAGGTTAGAAAGGGGTTCATCGAGCAGGAATACGCGCGGCTCGGCAACCAGCGTACGACCAATCGCCACGCGCTGACGCTGGCCGCCGGACAGCGCCTTCGGTTTACGTTCCAGCAGATGGGCTAACTGCAGTACTTCGGAGACCTGGGTCACGCGCTGGTTAATCACGTCTTTTTTAGCGCCAGCCAGCTTCAGGCCGAAGGACATATTCTCAGCAACGGACAGATGGGGATACAGCGCATAGGACTGGAACACCATCCCCACACCGCGCTCGGCGGGTGGTACGTCGTTCATGCGGGTATCGCCGATCATCAGATCGCCGCTGGTAATGGTTTCGAGGCCTGCGATCATACGCAGCAGCGTAGATTTACCGCAGCCGGATGGCCCGACAAACACCACGAACTCCCCTTCCTGGATATCCAGGTTGATATCTTTTGATACCACCACGTCGCCCCAGGCTTTCGTTACATTGCGTAGCTGTACGTTCGCCATGCCCTTCTCCCTCGTTACAACTTGTCACCAACGGACACATTCAAGATGGGCTGACTATGCAACAGGCATAACTTTGGTGAATCCTCCACCTTTGCTGTTTTTAATGGGGGAGGAGAACGGAGGATGAGAAGGCGCACTCTGCCCCCGATGACATCTCATCTGGACTAAAATCGTGATGACCCCGACAAAAAACGACGCTTTTTTTTGTGCGCTGAAGCGCATAACGGAGAATTTTGTTATGTATGTCACACTTATAGCCGGGAGGGCGTAGAGGGAAGGAGGATGGAAAGCACTTGCTAAAAAAGGAAACTCATTACCGTTATACCACCTCTGTGTATCCACGAGTACATCACCAAAAAGGACGGGATATATGAAAATCAAAACTGGCGCTCGCATCCTCGCGCTGTCCGCATTGACCACGATGATGTTTTCCGCCTCTGCTCTGGCAAAAATTGAAGAGGGAAAGCTGGTTATCTGGATCAACGGCGACAAGGGCTATAACGGCCTGGCCGAGGTCGGTAAGAAATTTGAAAAAGATACGGGCATTAAAGTGACCGTAGAACACCCGGATAAGCTGGAAGAAAAATTCCCGCAGGTTGCGGCCACTGGCGACGGCCCGGACATCATCTTCTGGGCGCATGACCGTTTCGGCGGCTACGCGCAGTCTGGCCTGCTGGCGGAAGTGACCCCGGACAAAGCATTCCAGGACAAACTCTACCCGTTCACCTGGGATGCCGTGCGCTACAACGGCAAGCTGATTGCTTACCCAATCGCGGTCGAAGCGCTGTCTCTGATTTACAACAAAGATCTCGTCCCGAACCCGCCGAAAACCTGGGAAGAAATTCCGGCGCTGGATAAAGAGCTGAAGGCGAAAGGTAAATCTGCGCTGATGTTCAACCTGCAAGAACCGTACTTCACCTGGCCGCTGATTGCTGCCGACGGCGGTTACGCGTTCAAGTTTGAAAACGGCAAGTACGACGTGAAAGACGTGGGCGTGGATAACGCGGGTTCCAAAGCCGGTCTGAACTTCCTGGTTGACCTGATCAAAAACAAACACATGAACGCGGATACCGACTACTCCATCGCCGAAGCAGCCTTCAACAAAGGCGATACCGCGATGACCATCAACGGTCCGTGGGCGTGGTCCAACATCGATAAGGGCAAGGTGAACTACGGCGTAACGCTGCTGCCAACCTTCAAAGGCAAGCCGTCTAAACCGTTCGTTGGCGTTCTGAGCGCCGGCATCAACGCCGCGAGCCCGAACAAAGAGCTGGCGAAAGAGTTCCTCGAAAACTACCTGCTGACCGACCAGGGTCTGGATGCAGTGAACAAGGACAAACCGCTGGGCGCCGTAGCGCTGAAATCCTTCCAGGATCAGTTAGCGAAAGACCCGCGTATCGCGGCCACCATGGATAACGCCCAGAAAGGCGAAATCATGCCGAACATCCCGCAGATGTCTGCATTCTGGTATGCCGTTCGTACCGCAGTCATCAACGCCGCCAGCGGTCGTCAGACCGTCGATGCTGCGCTGAAAGATGCACAGGGCCGTATCACCAAGTAATGCCGCTGAGCCTGTGCCGGATGGCGGCATAAATGCCTTATACGGCCTACAACGTACCGTAGGCCTGATAAGCGCAGCGCCATCAGGCACATCTCCGGCCAGGAAGTTTCAACGCTGTAGAGGAAGATCCCCATGGATGTCATTAAAAAGAATCATTGGTGGCAAAGCGACACGCTGAAATGGTCAGTGATTGGTCTGCTGGGCCTGCTGGTGGGTTACCTTGTAGTTTTAATGTACGCACAAGGGGAGTACCTGTTTGCCATCATGACGCTGATCTTAAGCTCAGCGGGCCTGTATATTTTCGCCAACCGTAAGACCTACGCCTGGCGCTACGTTTACCCTGGCATGGCCGGGATGGGGCTGTTCGTCCTGTTCCCGCTGATTTGTACCATCGCCATTGCCTTTACCAACTACAGCAGCACTAACCAGCTTACCTTTGAGCGCGCCCAGCAGGTCCTGATGGATCGTAGCTATCAGGCGGGCAAAGCCTATAATTTCAGCCTCTTCCCGGCGGGCGACGCGTGGCAGCTGGCCCTCACCGACGGTGAAAGCGGTAAAAACTACCTCTCCGACGCCTTTAAAATTGGCGGCGAGCAGAAACTGCAGTTAAAAGAAACCGAAGCGCTGCCGGACGGCGAACGTGTGCAGCTGCGCGTGATTACCCAGAACCGTCAGGCGCTGAACCAGCTGACCGCCGTTCTGCCGGATGAAAGTAAAGTCACCATGAGCTCGCTGCGCCAGTTCTCCGGCACCCAGCCGCTCTACACGCTGGCCAACGATGGCCTGCTGACCAATAACCAGACGGGTGTGAAATATCGTCCAAACAACGATATTGGCTTCTACCAGACCGTTAACGCCGACGGCAGCTGGGGCAACGAGAAGTTAAGCCCAGGCTACACCGTTGGGATCGGCTGGGATAACTTCACCCGCGTCTTTACCGACGAGGGTATCCAGAAGCCGTTCATCGCCATCTTCGTCTGGACGGTAGTCTTCTCGGTACTGACCGTCATTCTGACCGTCGCCGTCGGCATGGTGCTGGCCTGCCTGGTACAGTGGGAAGCGCTGAAGGGCAAGGCCATCTACCGCGTGCTGTTGATTCTGCCGTACGCCGTACCGTCATTTATCTCGATTCTGATTTTCAAAGGGCTGTTTAACCAGAGCTTCGGTGAAATCAACATGATGTTGAGCGCCCTGTTCGGTATCAAACCGGCCTGGTTCAGCGACCCAACTACCGCACGTTCGATGATTGTTATCGTCAACACCTGGCTGGGCTACCCGTACATGATGATCCTGTGCATGGGCCTGCTGAAAGCGATTCCGGACGACCTGTACGAAGCCTCGGCAATGGATGGCGCCGGTCCGTTCCAGAACTTCTTTAAGATTACGTTCCCGCTGCTGATTAAGCCGCTGACGCCGCTGATGATCGCCAGCTTCGCCTTTAACTTTAACAACTTCGTGCTGATTCAGCTGTTGACCAACGGTGGCCCGGACCGTCTCGGCACCACCACGCCGGCCGGTTATACCGACCTGCTTGTGAGCTACACCTACCGTATCGCCTTTGAAGGCGGCGGTGGCCAGGACTTCGGTCTGGCGGCGGCGATTGCCACGCTGATCTTCCTGCTGGTAGGCGCACTGGCCATCGTGAACCTGAAAGCCACGCGTATGAAGTTTGATTAAGGGAGACAACGAACATGGCTATGGTACAACCCAAATCTCAGAAACTGCGTCTCTTTACCACGCACCTGCTGCTGCTGATTTTTATCGCGGCGATCATGTTCCCGCTGCTGATGGTTATCGCTATCTCGCTGCGTGAAGGGAACTTCGCCACCGGCAGCCTTATCCCGGAACAGATCTCCTGGGAACACTGGAAGCTGGCGCTGGGCTTCAGCGTTGAGCACGCCGATGGCCGCGTTACCCCGCCGCCGTTCCCGGTGCTGCTGTGGCTGTGGAACTCGGTGAAAATCGCCGGAATCACCGCCATTGGCATCGTGGCGCTGTCCACCACCTGCGCCTACGCCTTTGCCCGTATGCGCTTCCCGGGCAAGGCCACGCTGCTCAAAGGGATGCTGATTTTCCAGATGTTCCCTGCGGTGCTGTCGCTGGTTGCCCTGTACGCATTGTTTGACCGTCTGGGCCAGTACATTCCGTTTATCGGCCTGAACACCCACGGCGGCGTGATCTTCGCCTACCTTGGCGGCATTGCGCTGCACGTGTGGACGATTAAAGGCTATTTCGAAACGATCGATGGCTCGCTGGAAGAAGCGGCCGCGCTGGACGGCGCGACCCCGTGGCAGGCATTCCGCCTGGTGCTGTTGCCGCTGTCCGTACCGATTCTGGCGGTGGTGTTTATCCTGTCGTTTATCGCCGCCATTACCGAAGTACCGGTTGCATCGCTCCTGCTGCGCGATGTGAACAGCTACACCCTGGCCGTAGGTATGCAGCAATACCTCAACCCACAAAACTATCTGTGGGGCGACTTTGCCGCTGCGGCAGTCCTTTCCGCCATCCCTATTACCGTGGTCTTCCTGCTCGCGCAGCGTTGGCTGGTAAACGGCCTCACGGCCGGCGGCGTGAAGGGCTAAGTTTCATCAGCAATGCCACTGCTATTATCCTCAACTTGAACGAACCCTAACTTGTGACTGTTTGGCGCTCTACGGAGCGCCATTTTTTTGCTTGTCGTTTGCGCCAGAAGCAGACCTGAGAAGCACAGCACCATCAGACAACTCCGGCGCACGCTGCCGGATGGCGATCCGGCCTACTCTCGCTTCAGCCGTTTGGAGTTGCACAGCCATAGCGTAATCACCAGCAGCAAAATCGCGGCAGAATAGATCAGCACATCCAACGGCGACTTATGGTCGACGATAATCAAGCGCACAATCGCGGTAATGCCGATGTAGACAAAGTAACGCAGGGGGAAATGGAAGCCTGACTGAAAGTACTTCACAATCAGGGCGATGAATTCGAAGTAGAGGAAGTAAACCACCAGCCCCTCCACCAGCTCGTACTTGCTGGTGCGTTCCGGCGCAAACAGCACGTCGGCCAGATGCACCGTCTCTTTACCGAGAAAAACGATCAGAATCAGGCCAAGGCTGAGCAGACCCAAATTCAACACGGTCTGCAAAATGGTGGAGATAAACTCTACACGTGGGCGAGTCAGTGACGTCATAGCTAGCACCTCTTTCGCTGGGCCGAGATCTCTGTATAGCGCAAAAACGTGATCCAGATCTAGTTTTTATCTCCACCTTTTCGTCGTTGTGCCCACTCGTGTAAATCAGTCTTTCGGTTGATATCCCCGCTGAAATAAAGCGCCAACACTTTCGTTGTTCCCCTGGAACGGATAAAAATTCATCTGATAAGGTGGTAAAAATGACACGTTATTTTTCTACTCTGTGGTTATCAGTCGTGCTTCTGCCCGCCTCTGTCTTCGCTATCAACAACACGACGGTGACTCCGGCGCAGCACAGCAATGCGGCTAGCCCTTTAGTCATTCCAACAGCGAAACACAGCGACATCAAAACGCTTCCCGTCGACAGAAGAACCGAGTGCTTTCGGCTCTACACGCCGGATCGTAAACCGGGCGTGAACTGCATCCCGGATGGCTCTACCGGACATTAAAGGAAAGCATGCCAGCGCAGCGTTGCGCTGGCATCGGCCATCGAAATAAAGAACGCATCGGCGTCATGTTTGTCTTGTACCCCATCACGCTACACTTAAGGAGAACGTTTTTTATCAGAGGGATACTATGCACTCACTCCGCCAGGTGGCTATCCGCAATGTGGTACGCGGCGACAACGTCGTCATTTATGAACCCGCCAACCTTTATGACTGCACGCTTGGTAACAACGTGTTCGTTGGCCCGTTTGTCGAAATTCAGGGCAACAGCTGGATCGGCGACGAGACTAAAATCCAGTCGCACACCTTTATCTGCGAATATGTCACCATCGGTCGCGGCTGTTTTATCGGCCACGGCGTCATGTTTGCCAACGATATGTTCCGCGAGGGAAAACCTAACGCAGATCGTGAAAGCTGGGGACGCATCACTATCGGCGACAATGTTTCCATTGGCAGTGGCGCAACCATTCTCTCGGTGTCGATCTGCGATGGCGTGGTCATTGGTGCAGGCAGCGTGGTAACACGCTCCATCAGTGAGAAAGGGGTATATGCCGGAAACCCAGCACGGTTGCTCCGGCGGCTATAATCGTAGCCCGGCGTTGGCGTAAACGCCTCATCCGGGCTACAGCAGCGTTAGCGGAAGTTCAGACTCTTATCGCCAGTCATGTTATACAGCTCGAACTTGCGCCCCAACATTTGGCCACCGTCGCGGGTCAGCGGCGTCCAGCCGATAGACGCGCGGCTGCGCGTTGGGCCAGAGGTGAAGAGATCCATCGGGATATTCACATAGACCCCTTTGGTGAATTCGCCCTCGCCGTACTCATCCGCCGACACGTTGGTAATGGTGGCATAAGCCCCAACCACAATGCCGCTGTCGAAGTGTTTAGAGATATCCAACGTGCCGCCCTTGTCTCCCGCCAGATACTGCCCAACGCTGGCTTTCACCAGCACATCCTGCGCGAACGACGGCGTCCAGTAGGCGGTCAGGTGGCCGGTCTTCACGCTATAGTCGGTAAACTTCATCATATCCTGCGCGCTGCGCCAGTCACGCTGCTTCACATAGTTGGCGTTCAGGCCGAATGCCCAGTTGCTATCAACCGGGCGATACAGCACTTCCGCCCCCGCGCCGCCGTACATGGTTTCCAGATAGCCGCCGTACACCTGGCCGTAGAAATCGTTGCCCAGATACTGGAAGTAGTTAGCCTGCAGGTTATTCACATAGACATCGTTTTCTACATAGTCACGAATATGTGTACGCACGCGCGGCAGCGTCGAATCATTCGGCGGATTGGTGTAGTTAAACTTGTCATAGTTGTTGGCGATGTTGGCAAACAGGCTACCGCTGGTCAGCAGGTGGTCGGTCACCCACCAGTCCGCCGTGCCCATTACCCCAACCTGATACATGTAGAAACTTTCCGGCCCCCCGATGGACTGGCTGAGTACCGGGTCGAGATGGAAATCAAAGCGTGATTTGTCGATATACCAGCCCTGTTCCGTTTTCTCCGGCACGATCGGCGCCACGCGTTTTTGCGCCAGCGGCGTCTCTTGCCCGAGCGGCTCACCTTCCAGATGACGCTTCAGGCTGGCGACGTCGGTTTCCGTCGTCACTTCAGGCAGGTTAAGGCGCGTTTCGGTAATACGGATCGTACGGATCCCTTCAGGAAGATCGTTCATGACGATCCGATTGGCGCGTTCGATTCCCTCCCGGGAGTCACGATATTTCACCTGCTCGCCGGTCACATAGAGAGTATCGCCTTTCACCTGCATATTCGGCGCGGCAAAGCCGGCGTTGTACTTCAACTGCGTCAGCTGATTGGCCATCACCGAGTGCTGAAGAATGGCATCCTGCGGCTGTGGTCGGTAGGCCGGACGCGCGTTATCGTTATAGGAAGGACGTAGATCGTTGAAGTTCGTGCGCAGGGTAAAACCGAACATCACGGTGTTGCCGCGCTCATAGCTAAGGTTGACGTCGGCCCAGTCGGTGACGCGATAAATGGCGCCGACGTTAACCTTGCTTTTTTGCTCAATCTTGCCAGCAAAATCCTGCTGGTAGTTGTTGCCTTCATATTCCAGCTTTAAGCGCAGCGGTTGCCACGGCGTCTGATATTCAATCCCGCCAAACCAGGCCGCCGGGCCGTGGAACATCTGGCTGCCGTCGACAGAGCCAGCCTTACGGTAGCTGTTGTCGCGATAGCAGTATTTATCGCTGTAGGAGCAGAACGGGTTTGTGGCGTTACCGCTGGTGCCCAGGTAGCCCCAGCCTAAACCAAGGGTGAAATCAAACGGTCCCCAGGCCTTACTGGCCACAACATATTCCGAATCGAACAGTCCGGTACCGCCGATATCCCGTGCGCCGACCGCTACCTGCGGCAGCCAGTAGCTCTCTTCCCACAGCCGCAGCTTCACGTCGAAGGCTTTGTCTTTGTAGGTCTGCGAACCGGAGAACGCTTCAACACTGCTGTATTTTTTGGTGCGCACGTCGGTGTAGCGCAGGGTCGTCTCCAGCCACGGGAACAACTGCACCGAAGCGGAGTAGTAGCGATACTGGTCGTTATCGCGATAGTTAAGGCTGAACTCACCTTCACGCGCCATACGTGCGGTGGGGGTTTGCAACAGGCCCACGCCGCCGAAATCTGACTGCGATGGGCCAATCGGCGCGGGATAGGTTTCAGCATGACAGGCCGCACTGACCGCCAGAGCCAGCAGGCTATATAGACATTTTTTAGGCATTATTCAGGTCTCCGCTGCGACAGGGAGCGAAGAATGTCGGCGTTGAGCGCCTCATATTTATTCGTCCACAACGAGTCAGCAAAGCCGACAAAAAGAAGGCTACCGGGCATGGGTTCAATATGACGTTTATTCCAGTACGCGACCGGCGCTTTCTGCGTACGCCCATCCGGATAAATCACCCAGGCGTAGCTGCGGTCCGCGCCGCTCAGCAGATTGATATCATTGAGGTAGCTGGCAACATCGCGTCCCGGCGTAAAGGTCACCGTTCCGGGCTTATCAATCAGCCCGACCAGCGTAATGGTCGACGGCTCATGCCCTAACCACAGGGTATAGTTCCCCTGTAGCGGGGGATTATTTTCGGCATGTACTCGCACCGTATCCGGATCGAGCGGTACCCGCAGGCGGCCTGTGACCGGCATGGCCTGGAGTTGATTTCGCAGGGCGTTGATCGCGCCGGCGGTACTTCCTCCTTCATCTGCCGCCAGCGCCGCAAGCTGCGCCAGCAGCGCCTGGTGTTCACGTTCCGCTTTGGCCGTTGCCTGCGGCGTGGCAATCACCGCACCGGGCCACCAGCTTCCTGCCAGTCGCGGTTGGCCCACAAGGTCTACCAGACGCTCGGCGTTGGTCAATGTCAGCGGTTTCGCCACCCCTTCCTGATGGACTTCAATGGTGCCTGCCGCCTGCGCGGTAGCGGATATGACGCTCAGCATCACGGCGGCAATTAACGTTTTTTTCATGATTTTGCCGCCTTGATAAGCGTGGTTTTCACCGGGAAAGTGCCTGCGCCAAGGTATTGCTCCGACTGGCGAATCTGCCCGTCGCTGTCCACCCAATAGCGGTTACGCCAATGGGCTTCGGAGGTGGTTACCTCTTCTTCCAGTACGCGCACCGCCGTACTCTCACTGCCTATCGTCAGCGTATCGCTGCCGTCCCAGCGGAAAGTGGAGGTCGCCGTGGCGTAGCGTACCTGTTGGTGTTCCGTCCAGCCCATCGTGCGGGTCCAGCGCGTGCCATCGGTTATTTGATTGGGATGCGCCAGCGGATCGTTATCAAGGTTATTCACCGTCAGCAGGTTATCGCCCGCGAGCTGCGTTTTCACCAGACGACCACGCTGAGTCACCAGCATCGCCTGGTCCTGCGTGAGCCATTTCTGCTGACCGTTTTCCGAGAAGGCCAGCACGACAAAAATCTGCGGGCCGCCGTTCAATTGCATGTACTGACTGGCGTAGGGCATATTTTGAATGTCGTCATCGGTCAGCTGTACGCCCGACGCACCAAACACGCTGCTCCATAACGATTGCCCCAGCCCCTTGGTGCTGGGTGAACACGCCTGAAGCAGCAGGCAAAAAAGAGGAATCATAAGTCGCTTCACGGCGCTTCTTCTCCAGGGGCAAAATAACCACACCGAAGTGTGGTTAGCATTAAAGTACCGCGTGTTACTGGGTACTGGTGGTCGTGCTGGTTGTGGTCGTGGTTCCGGTATTGGAACCATCGCCGCCAGCCGCTGCCAGCGCCATACCAACCGCAGAACCGACGGTGCTGGCGCTGGTGGCGGTTGAACTCCCGGCAGACACAGACGTTGCCGCTACGCCAGCCGCTTCCCCGGTTTCTACCGGTGCCGCGCTGACGCTTGCCGCAGCAAACGCCGATATGGCAACAAGGCCATAGAGGATTTTCTTCATACATTTTCCCTTCATTAGATGAATGGAGATATACCTGAAATAATTCAGGCGTCATCGAGTATACACAACCAAATGAACGGAATTCGCACGATGGAAATAGGGAGAAGATTTTTCAGATAATAAGAAAATATAAATCAATAAATATTAATAGCCATACAAAACAGTGTCTTGCGGCACTTAAAATAATTTTCAATATACGGAAAGTCTGAAAGAACGGGTGAGTTAATGGGATATTTAGGATTATGCTCAATATAAATATAATGCGGAATTTAAGGATATACAGAATTATCTGACAAAAAAATGCCGGCATGATGCCGGCATTGAGAATATATAACCTTACGCGCGCCAGGATTTATAGCGGTTGATCAGGCCATTGGTTGAGCTGTCGTGGCTGTCGATTGCGCTATCATCGTTCAGCTCCGGCAGGATACGGTTTGCCAGCTGTTTGCCCAGCTCAACGCCCCACTGGTCGAAGGTGAAGATGTTGAGGATAGCGCCCTGGGTGAAGATTTTGTGTTCGTACATGGCGATCAGCGCCCCCAGGCTGTACGGGGTGATTTCGCGCAGCAGGATGGAGTTGGTCGGACGGTTGCCTTCGAACACTTTGAACGGCACCACGTAGTCCAGAGTTGCCGGATCTTTACCCTGATCGCGGTATTCCTGCTCAACCACCTCGCGGGATTTACCGAACGCCAGCGCTTCGGTCTGGGCGAAGAAGTTCGACAGCAGCTTCGGATGGTGGTCGGACAGCGGGTTGTGGCTGATGGCCGGGGCGATGAAATCGCACGGTACGATTTTGGTGCCCTGGTGAATCAACTGGTAGAACGCGTGCTGGCCGTTGGTGCCCGGTTCGCCCCAGATGATTGGACCAGTCTGGTGTTCCACTTTATTACCGTTACGGTCAACGTACTTACCGTTTGACTCCATGTTGCCCTGCTGGAAGTAGGCTGCAAAGCGGTGCATGTACTGGTCGTACGGCAGAATCGCTTCAGTTTCGGTGCCGAAGAAATTGTTGTACCAGATGCCAACCAGCGCCAGCAGTACCGGCAGGTTTTTCTCCGCCGGGGTGGTGGAGAAGTGTTTGTCCATCGCATGCGCGCCGGACAACAGCTGCACGAAGTTGTCGAATCCTACGGACAGGATAATCGACAGACCGATTGCCGACCACAGAGAGTAACGACCGCCAACCCAGTCCCAGAACTCGAACATGTTCGCGGTATCGATACCGAACTCACCCACCGCTTTACCATTGGTGGACAGCGCCGCAAAGTGTTTGGCCACGTGCTTCTGGTCGCCCGCGCTCGCCAGGAACCAGTCGCGCGCGCTGTGGGCGTTGGTCATGGTTTCCTGAGTCGTGAAGGTTTTGGACGCCACCAGGAACAAGGTGGTTTCCGGGTTCAGCGTTTTCAAAACTTCGGCGATGTGGGTACCGTCAACGTTGGACACGAAATGCATGTTGAGGTGATTTTTGTACGGGCGCAGCGCTTCGGTCACCATGAACGGGCCAAGGTCGGAGCCGCCGATACCGATGTTTACCACGTCGGTAATGGATTGACTGGTGTAGCCTTTCCACTGACCCGAGATGATGGCTTCAGAGAAAGTCTTCATTTTCTCCAGCACCGCATTCACTTCCGGCATCACGTCTTTGCCGTCAACGATAATCGGGGTATTGCTGCGGTTACGCAGCGCTACGTGCAGCACGGCACGGTCTTCGGTGCGGTTGATCTTTTCGCCGGAGAACATGGACTTAATCGCGCCGCTCAGATCGGTCTCTTTTGCCAGATCCAGCAGCTTCGCCAGCGTTTCCTCGGTGATGCGGTTTTTGGAGAAGTCCACCAGCATCTGATCGTCGAAGGTTGCGGAAAACTTGCTAAAACGGTCGCCATCTTTGGCGAACAGTTCCGCAATGGTAACGTCCTTCATTTCATCGAAGTGTTTCTGTAGTGCCTGCCACGCAGCGGTCTGCGTTGGGTTGATGTTTTTCATTAGCAATACCCTTCTGATTTAAGAATCGAAACTGTCCTCGATTGTAGCGCCTGTCACAAAAAATTGTGATGGTTTTAATGTTATCCCCCCCTCCGGGTGACAAAATCGTGCACAAAACAGACAAAAGTATAGTCTTTATAAGCCCCGTTTCTGTGGGGCTCGCCTGCATGAAAAATCCGCATAACCCCGGCGTTGACAAGCGACCCGCTAACCCTTTATTTATAAATGTACTACCTGCGCGTGCGCAGGCCAGAAGAGGCGCGTTGCCCAGGTAAACGGTGTTGGAGGAACCCATCCTGTGAAAACACCTGAGGGGGAGCAACGCCGAGATGCGTGAACAACAGGTTGCGTTCATCATCGGCTACAGGGGCTGAATCCCCTGGGTTGTCACCAGAAACGTTCGCAGTCGCGCGTTTCACAAGTGGTGGAGCACTTCTGGGTGATATCGTAGTTGTTTATTGCTCTGCGCCCACCCGTCTTCCGCTCTTCCCTTGTGCCAAGGCTGAATAATTTGGTCCGGTTTACGTAAACCCGGCCTCCCCTGACACGAGGTTATTTATGACAGCATTAGTAGTCGCCAAATTTGGCGGAACCAGCGTAGCCGATTTTGACGCTATGAATCGCAGCGCCGACGTGGTGCTCTCCGACGCTAACGTACGTCTCGTTGTGCTGTCTGCTTCGGCCGGCGTCACCAATCTGCTGGTTGCACTGGCCGAAGGGCTGGAGCCCGCGGAACGTCAGGCGAAACTGGACGCTATCCGCGCCATTCAGAACGCCGTACTGGAACGTCTGGCCAATCCGGCCGTGATCCGCGACGAAATCGAACGTCTGCTGGAAAACCTCACGGCATTGGCGGAAGCCGCCTCGGCAGAAACCTCAACCGCGCTAACTGACGAGCTGGTCAGCCACGGTGAGTTGATGTCGACCCTTTTATTCGTTGAAATTCTGCGTGAACGTCAGGTTGCCGCACAGTGGTTTGACGTGCGTAAAGTCATGCGTACCAGCGACCGCTTTGGCCGCGCCGAGCCGGACGTTGCCGCGCTTTCAGAGCTGGCGACCCAGCAGCTGGCGCCGCGTCTGAGCGAAGGCCTGGTGATTACCCAGGGCTTTATCGGCAGCGAGAGCAAAGGCCGCACCACTACGCTTGGCCGCGGCGGCAGCGACTACACCGCTGCACTGCTCGGCGAAGCGCTGCACGCGACCCGCGTGGATATCTGGACCGACGTCCCTGGCATCTATACCACCGATCCGCGCGTGGTACCGGCAGCCAAACGTATTGATGAAATCGCGTTTGAAGAGGCCGCCGAGCTGGCGACCTTCGGCGCGAAAGTGCTGCACCCGGCCACGCTGCTGCCTGCCGTACGCAGCGACATCCCGGTATTTGTGGGGTCGAGTAAAGATCCAAAAGCGGGCGGCACATTGGTGTGCAACGAAACCGCTAATCCACCGCTGTTCCGCGCGCTGGCGTTGCGCCGCAAGCAGACGCTGCTGACCCTGCACAGCCTGAACATGCTGCACTCGCGCGGTTTCCTCGCAGAGGTATTCGGCATCCTGGCGCGCCACAATATTTCGGTGGATCTGATCACCACCTCAGAAGTCAGCGTCGCGCTGACGCTCGATACCACGGGGTCGACCTCAACCGGCGATACGTTGCTGACGCAGTCACTGCTGATGGAGCTGTCGGCGCTGTGTCGCGTCGAGGTGGAAGAAAATCTGGCGCTGATCGCGCTGATTGGTAACGACCTGTCGAAAGCCTGCGGCGTGGGTAAAGAGGTGTTTGGCGTGCTGGAGCCGTTCAACATTCGCATGATCTGCTACGGCGCATCCAGCCACAACCTGTGTTTCCTGGTGCCAGGCGCCGAAGCGGAGCAGGTGGTGCAGAAACTTCACCATAATTTGTTTGAATAATATTCCACCACGCGATAAATAATAACTATAGCCGGGCTCGAACCCGGCTTTTTTCTATAAAAACACAACACAACACCAATATATTGCAAGGAATACAACATGCTCGCCGTTATCACCCGGCTGTTCCCGTTATGGGCGCTGCTGCTCTCTGTTATTGCCTACTTCATACCAACCACCTTCACGCCTATCGGGCCGCTGGTTCCCTCGCTGCTGATGCTGATTATGTTCGGCATGGGCGTGCATCTTAAGGTGGATGATTTTAAGCGCGTACTGTCGCGCCCTGCGCCGGTGGCGGCGGGGATTTTCCTGCACTACCTGGTGATGCCGCTTGCCGCCTGGCTGCTGGCGCTGGCTTTCCATATGCCGCCGGAGCTGTCCGCCGGGATGGTGCTGGTGGGTAGCGTTGCCAGCGGAACGGCGTCTAACGTGATGATCTATCTGGCGAAAGGTGACGTAGCGCTGTCCGTCACCATCTCGTCGGTCTCCACGCTGGTTGGCGTGGTCGCCACGCCGCTACTGACCCGGTTGTATGTGGATGCCCATATTCAGGTCGATGTCATGGGTATGCTGCTGAGTATCCTGCAAATTGTGGTGATTCCGATTGCGCTCGGTCTGGTGATTCATCACCTGTTCCCGCGCGTGGTGAAAGCGGTAGAGCCCTATCTCCCCGCCTTCTCAATGCTGTGCATTCTGGCGATCATCAGCGCGGTCGTCGCCGGTTCCGCCTCGCATATTGCCTCGGTTGGCTTCGTGGTGATTATCGCGGTGATTCTGCACAACACCATTGGCCTGCTCGGCGGTTACTGGGGCGGACGCCTGTTTGGCTTTGACGAATCGACCTGCCGCACACTGGCGATTGAAGTGGGGATGCAAAATTCTGGCCTCGCCGCGGCGCTGGGTAAAATCTACTTCGGGCCGCTGGCTGCACTGCCGGGCGCGCTGTTCTCGGTGTGGCATAACCTGTCAGGTTCGCTGCTGGCGGGATACTGGTCCGGGAAACCTATCGAGAAGAAAAAGCAACAATAACCGCTGTAGCTGTGTGCCCGATAAGCGAAGCGCCATCGGGCACACTGCAAGCACATTGCCGGATGGCGGCGTAAACGCCTTATCCGGCCTACACAGCCTCTCACCTTTGCCGTACACTGGTTGCACCATCCGATTGAGGGCACCCCTATGGCACTCCCCCGCATTACGCAAAAAGAGATGACCGAGCGCGAACAGCGCGAGCTGAAAACGCTGCTCGACCGCGCGCGCATTGCGCATGGCCGTCCGCTGACCAACGCAGAGACCAACAGCGTGAAAAAGGAGTACATCGATAAGCTGATGGTACAGCGTGAAGCAGACGCAAAAAAAGCCCGCCAGTTGAAGAAACAGCAGGCTTATAAACCGGATTCCGAGAGTTCGTTTTCCTGGTCGGCGAATACGCCGACGCGCGGCAGACGTTAACGCCCTTTCTTTTTACGTCCCGGCGCGGTGAAGCGTTTACCGTTACCCGCCGGGCGAGCTGGCTTATCGCTGGTTTTCTCCATCTTCACCACCGGGCGCTTAATGCCCGCCGTTTTCGGCTTGGCTTTCGCTTTTGGTTTGGCTTCGGAAGAAGAGTTTTCAATCAGCTTGAAGAGGTCGATCAGCTCATCGTCCGTCAGGTCGCGCCACTCGCCCAGCGGGATGCCCGTCAGGCTAACGTTCATAATGCGCGTACGCTCAAGCTTAGTCACTTCATAACCAAAGTGTTCGCACATGCGGCGAATCTGCCGGTTCAAGCCCTGAACCAACGTGATACGAAACACAAACGGCGCTTCTTTCTTAACCTTACATTTTTTGGTTACCGTACCGAGAATCGGCACACCCGCGCCCATGCCGCGAATAAACTCATCGGTAACGGGCTTATCGACCGTGACCAGATACTCTTTTTCGTGGTCGTTACCCGCACGCAGGATCTTATTGACCAGATCGCCATGGTTGGTGAGGAAAATCAGCCCCTGAGAATCTTTATCCAGACGGCCAATCGGGAAGATTCGTTTACTATGGTTAACGAAGTCGACGATGTTGTCACGTTCGCCGTCTTCGGTGGTGCTGACGATACCGACAGGCTTATTCAGCGCAATCAGCACTAAATCATCCGCTTCACGCGGCTCAATCAACCGACCGTTGACTTTCACAACGTCGCCCGGCTTCACCTGATCGCCTATCGTGGCACGCTTACCGTTGATAAAGACGTTGCCTTGTTCAATAAAGCGATCCGCCTCGCGGCGCGAGCAGATACCGCTTTCGCTGATATATTTATTTAATCGGGTTGATGAGTCTGTCAGCATAAGTTCTCCTTTGGCAGCGAAATATACCTCACCTTGCGGGTGAGAAAAAATAGTCCGCGACAAATCCTTTTTTTCATCACGTCGATTTAGCACATAAGTGCATCCCTACGGCTGACAGCGTTTCCGCAAATATGCTTGAACTCCCTGCATGACGGCGCTATACCAGATCGAGAGCCCGTTTTTACGTTTTGCACATATGTGCAGGAGCCAGCGACTTCGATGGAAAACAGCGACGATATCCGCCTGATCGTGAAAATTGCCCAGCTTTATTACGAGCAGGAGATGACGCAGGCGCAAATCGCCCACGAACTGGGGATTTACCGCACCACCATCAGCCGCCTGCTCAAACGCGGACGCGACCTGGGCGTGGTGACCATCGCCATCAACTATGACTACAACGATAGCCTGTGGCTGGAAGAGCGACTAAAACAGAAATTTGGCCTGAAAGAGGCCGTTGTCGCACCGCTGGAGAGCGAGGCCGGAGCCTATGGCGCGCAGCTGTTTGAACGGCTACTGTCGCCGAACGCCGTCATTGGGTTCGGCTGGGGACGCGCGGTCAGCGCGCTGGTCGAGGCATTACCGCAGTCCAGCCAGCCTCGCCCGCTGGTGTGCGTGCCTATCGTTGGCGGGCCGTCCGGTAAGCTTCCGAGCCGCTATCACGTCAACACGCTGACCTACAGCGCCGCCACGCGGCTCAAAGGCGAGTCGTATCTCGCTGATTTTCCGGCTCTGCTGGATAACCCGCTGATTCGCCAGGGCATTATGCAATCTCAGCATTTTCAGACGCTGGCCGACTACTGGCAGCGGCTGGACATCGCCGTGGTGGGCATCGGTTCGCCCGCCATTCGTCATGCCACCAACTGGCAGGCGTTTTACGGCAATGCGCAGAGCGATGAACTAGAGGCGCTTCAGGTGTCTGGGGATATCTGTTCACGCTTTTTTGCCGCTGACGGCACGCCTATTGCTACCGCGATGCAGGAAAAAACGCTCTCCATTGAGCTCACCATCTTAAAGCAGGCCCGCTATGTCATCGGCCTGGCGAGCGGCGAAGAGAAGCACGCCGCCATCCTTGGCGCGCTGCGCGGGCAGCATATCAACGCGCTGGTCACCGACCGGGCCACCGCAGAATATTTAGTGCAGTAAGACTTTGACGAGGACATGACCATGATTAACCGTGATACCCAGCTGTGCATGTCGCTTGCCGGCCGCCCCGGCAACTTTGGCACGCGCTTTCATAACTATCTGTATGAAAAACTGGGGCTGAATTTTATCTATAAAGCCTTTACCACGCAGGATATTGAGGCGGCGGTGAAAGGCGTTCGTGCGCTGGGCATTCGCGGCTGCGCGGTGTCGATGCCGTTTAAAGAAAGCTGCATGGCGTTTCTGGATGCTATCGATCCGTCGGCCAGGGTTATCGATTCCGTCAACACCATCGTCAATGACAACGGCCATCTGACCGGGTTTAACACCGACTACATCGCGGTAAAAAGCCTGATTGTCAGCCACCAGCTCGATACCACAGCCCACGTGATGATTCAGGGCAGCGGCGGGATGGGTAAAGCGGTGATTGCCGCCTTCCGCGACGCAGGCTTTAGCAACGTGATTATCGCCGCCCGCAATGAAGCCAACGGTACCGCGCTGGCAAAACAGTACGGATTCCAGTGGCAGGCGCAGCCACAAGCCGACGGTATCGATATTCTGGTCAACGTGACGCCTATCGGCATGGCGGGCGGAAAAGAGCACGAGCAGCTTGCCTTTAGTGAAGCGATGGTCTCACGCGCCAGCGTGGTGTTCGACGTGGTGGCCCTGCCGCCGGAAACGCCGGTCATTCAGCTCGCCCAGCGCCTGGGGAAAAAGACCATTAGCGGTGCCGAAGTGATTGCCCTGCAGGCAGTGGAACAGTTTGTGATGTACACCGGGGTGCGGCCTGACGATGCGCTGGTTGCTGAAGCGGCGGCGTTTGCCAGAGCGGGATAATCGATAGCGTAACGTCAACGGTAGTCCGGATAAGCGAAGCGTCATCCGGCGTGCAGATTGTCGGATGGCGCTGCGCTTATCCGACCTACAGCGGCCTTCTGCGTGCCCTCTTCCTGACTCTTTGCGGCAACATCGTGAACTATATCAGTAAGCTGTCTGACGCAGGGTGGTAACATGCCGCCCTGATTGATAATTTCTGATAGATAGGAGAAATGATGGACTTACTTCTGCTGAGTAACTCAACGCTGCCGGGCAAAGCCTGGCTGGAACACGCGCTGCCGCTGATTGAGGCGCGGCTCAATGGCCGCCGTCGCGCGGTGTTTATTCCTTTTGCTGGCGTGACGCAGACCTGGGACGAGTACACGGCAAAAACCGCCGCGGTTATGGCGCCGCTGGGCGTGACGGTCACCGGTATCCATAGCGTGGCAGACCCTATCTCCGCGATTGAAAATGCCGAGCTGATTATCGTCGGCGGCGGCAATACCTTCCAGTTGCTGAAAGAGAGCCGCGAGCGTGGGCTGCTGGCACCGATTGTCGACGTGGTGAAGCGCGGTGCGCTGTACGTGGGCTGGAGCGCGGGTGCGAACCTCGCCTGCCAGACCATCCGTACCACCAACGATATGCCGATTGTCGATCCAAAGGGCTTTGATGCGCTGGGGCTGTTCCCGCTGCAGATTAACCCGCACTTCACTAACGCCCTGCCGGAAGGCCATAAAGGCGAAACCCGAGAGCAGCGTATTCGCGAGCTGTTGGTTGTTGCGCCTGAGTTAACGGTGATTGGCCTGCCGGAAGGCAACTGGATTGAGGTAGCCAACGGCGAGGCGACGCTCGGCGGGCCGCGTACCACCTATGTATTTAAAGCGGGTGAGGAAGCCGTGGCGCTGGAAGAAGGGCATCGCTTCTGAGCCTTAAACCCGGGGTCGGCGTAGGGCTACAAACCGTAGGCCTGATAAGCGCAGCGCCATCAGGCCATTCGGCGGACATTGCCGGATGGCGGCGTGAACGCCTTATCCGGCCTACAAGCTAGCCCAGCCGAGGCCGGGTTTACGCTATTACGCTAATAATCGTCGCGCTCATCGTCTTCGTCTGGCTGCTCCAGCACGCTGTAGGCTACCGAGCAGAACAGCGAGTTCAGACGTTGCATATCGCCCAGCAACGCCAGGTGCAGAGTACTGGTTTCAATACTTTGTACGTTCTGCTGATGCAGACGATCGACGTGCGCGTGCGCGTAGCGGCGATTCAGAATGCGGAACCGGTGCTTGCTGCGGCGCAAGCGGCGGGCGCTGGTAACGTCACCGGCAAAGAAGACCGACATCGCCAACTGCAAATTGCTTAACAACAGCTCATACAGCGCCTCCAGCTCCTTCAGCCCTTCTACCGAGAAGGCGCGGCGCGCGGCCAGCGATTTGTCGGCAATCTCGCTGCCCATACGCTCGATAATATCCGAAGCCTGTTCAAGGTTGAGCGACATTTCGATAATCTCCGCCCAGCGGCGGGACTCCTCTTCCGCCAGCTCGTCTTTCGGCATTCGCGCCAGGTAGAGCTTGATGGCGGTGTAGAGCACGTTGATATCATCCGCCTGTTTGCGCAGGTTTTTCTCTTCACGCGGCTCGCCGTGCATTACCTTCTTCAGCCCGTCCAGCATCTGCTCGGTGGCATCACCGATGCGCAGCGTCTCACGTGCGGCGTTGGCCAGGGCCAGCGTGGGGGTATCGAGTGCAGTCACATCCAGATGTTTGGGCTTCAGGTGCGCTTCCAGCTCTGGCTCATCGCGGATCAGGCGTTTACAGAAGCGCGCCATCGGCTCGGCAAACGGCACCATCGCCACGCAGCGAATCAGGTTGTAGAAGACGTGGAAGTAGATAACCAGTTCAGATTCCGCCAGCGGCAGCTTCTGCATGGTGGTCGCCAGCACGTGGACAAACGGCAGAATAATCAGGCTGCCCACCAGCTTAAACAGCAGGCTACCCAGCGCCACACGGCGCGCGGCGGCGTTAGCGGCGCTGTTGTTGAGCATGGCCAACAGGCCCGACCCCAGGTTGGCGCCAATCACCAGACACAGCGCCACCGGGAAGGAGATCACCCCGGCGGTGGTCAGCGTGGCGGTCAGCAGTACGGCGGCCAGGCTCGAGTAGCTGATAATGGCAAACACGGCGCCAATCAGCGCATCCAGCAGAATATCACCGGTCAGCGACGCGAAAATCACCTGCACGCCGTTGGCCTGAGTGATGGGCGTGACCGCCTGCACAATCAGCTCCAGCGCCAGCAGAATCAGCCCCAGGCCGATACCCACGCGGCCCAACTGCCCTTCGCGGGTTTGCTTGCGGCCCAGGAAGAAGGTCACACCGATAAAAATCAGCAGCGGCGACAGCCACGAGAGATCGAAGGTCAGGATACGCGCCATCAGCGCGGTCCCCACGTCGGCGCCAAGCACGATCACCAGCGCGGGCGTCAGGGCCACGAGATCCTGGGCAACAAAGGATGTCACCAGCATGGTGGTGGCATTGCTGCTTTGTACCAGCGCGGTAACGCCGATACCCGCACAGAAGGCGAGCGGCTTTTTCTCCACGCTGCGGCTAAGCACGGTACGCAGACGCGCGCCAAATACACGCATCACGCCGGTGCGCACGATATGGGTACCCCACACCAACAGCGCGACGGCGGAAAGCAGGTGTAGCAGAGTTAACACGGAATCAGCTTCTCCTTATTGTTATAGGTTCCTGAGGTTCGTATGCCTGATGGCGCTGCGCTTATCAGACCTACAAATCATCCTTCTGTAGGCCAGATAAGACGTTTACGCCATCCGGCAACGGCCTTCTTTCAGTATAAGGGTTTACGCGCGATAAAGAGACAGGGCGCTCATAGAGCGCCCTGTTAGTTGTAAGGAAAGATGACGATTCTGTGAATCAGTCGGCATCATAACCCAGGTTTGGCGCCAGCCAGCGCTCCACTTCCGCTACGCTCATCCCTTTACGCTGCGCGTAGTCCTCAACCTGATCGCGCTGAATCTGCGCGACTGCGTAGTACTTACTGTCCGGGTGACTGAAATACCAGCCGGAAACCGACGCGCCAGGCCACATGGCGAAGGACTCGGTCAGCTTCATGCCGGTGTGTTTTTCAACGTCCAGTAACTGCCAGATAGTGCCTTTTTCGGTGTGCTCCGGACACGCAGGGTAGCCCGGCGCCGGGCGAATACCCTGGTAGTTTTCGCGGATCAGTTCATCGTTGCTCAGGTTTTCGTTCGGCGCGTAGCCCCAGTAAACCTTACGCACGCGCTCGTGCAGGTACTCGGCAAAGGCTTCCGCCAGGCGGTCGGCAATCGCCTTCACCATGATCTTGTTGTAATCATCGTGCTGCGCTTCAAACGCGTCGGCCAGCGCATCTTCCTCCAGCCCGCCGGTGACGGCAAAGGCACCGATATAGTCCGCTTTACCGGAGGTTTTCGGCGCGACGAAGTCCGACAGACAGTAGTTGGCAAAGCCCACTTTCTCGGTCTGCTGGCGCAGATGACGGCTCACGGTCAGCACCTGCGTACGCGTTTCATCGCGATAGATTTCCACGTCATCGCCGACGCGGTTAGCCGGGAACAGGCCAACGACGCCGCGCGGGTTGAGGGATTTCCCGGCGCTCAGCTGGTCCAGCATGTCGTTGGCGTCTTTAAACAGGCGCTTTGCCTCTTCCCCCACCACTTCATCTTCGAGGATGCGCGGGAATTTTCCGGCCAGCGACCAGGTCATAAAGAACGGCGTCCAGTCGATGTAATTGCGCAGCGTTTCGATGCTGGCCTCGACTTCCTGCACGCCTAAACGATGTGCGACCGGCGGGGTGTAACTTTCCCAGTCAAACGCGAGATCGTTTTCCCGCGCGGCGGCTAACGTGACCGGCGGGGTACGCGGTTTCTTACGCCCGTGCTGAATACGTACGGTTTCATACTCTTTGCGCGTACGGGCAACAAAATCATCGCGCTGAGCGTCGGAGAGCAGCGCCGCTACCACGCCTACGGTACGCGAAGCGTTCTGGACGTAAACCGTCGGGCCGCTGTAGTTCTGCTCAATTTTCACCGCGGTGTGCGCTTTCGACGTTGTCGCGCCGCCAATAAGCAGTGGGATGGTGAAGCCCTGGCGCTCCATCTCTTTTGCCACGTTGACCATTTCATCCAGCGACGGGGTAATCAGGCCGGAGAGGCCGATCAGGTCCGCGTTCACCTCTTTCGCCGTTTTGAGGATTTTATCCGCTGGCACCATCACGCCGAGATCGATGATTTCGTAGTTATTACACTGCAGCACCACGCCGACGATATTTTTACCAATATCGTGCACGTCGCCTTTCACGGTGGCGATGACCATCTTGCCGTTGCTGGAGCCTTTTTCTTTGCTGGCTTCAATGTACGGTTCGAGGTAGGCCACAGCCTGCTTCATCACGCGGGCGGATTTCACCACCTGCGGCAGGAACATTTTGCCCTCGCCGAACAGGTCGCCGACCACGTTCATGCCGTCCATCAGCGGCCCTTCGATCACCTCAATCGGGCGTGCGGCCTGCTGGCGCGCCTCTTCGGTGTCGAGTTCGATAAATTCGGTAATGCCTTTTACCAGCGAGTATTCGAGACGCTTTTTGACGTCCCATCTGCGCCATTCCGCCTGCTGGGCGTTGGCGGCCTCGTCGGTTTTACTGCCGCGATATTTCTCGGCCAGTTCCAGCAAACGTTCGGTACCATCTTCACGGCGGTTGAGGATCACGTCTTCAACCGCGTCGCGCAGTTCTGCCGGGAGATCGTCGTAGATAGCCAGCTGTCCGGCGTTGACGATGCCCATGTCCATGCCGTTGCGGATGGCGTAATAGAGGAAGACCGCGTGGATAGCTTCACGTACCGGGTCATTGCCGCGGAACGAGAAGGAAACGTTAGACACACCGCCGGAAATCAGCGCGTGCGGCAGCTCGCGTTTGATGTCCTCACAGGCGCCGATAAAGTCCTGCGCGTAGTTGTTGTGCTCTTCAATACCGGTGGCGACGGCGAAGATATTCGGGTCGAAGATAATGTCTTCCGGCGGGAAACCCACCTCTTCGGTGAGAATTTTGTAGGCTCGGCGGCAAATCTCAATTTTGCGTTCGCGGGTGTCGGCTTGTCCCTGCTCGTCAAAAGCCATCACCACCACCGCGGCGCCGTAGCGACGCAGCAGCTTCGCGTGATGGATAAAGGTCTCCACACCCTCTTTCATTGAGATGGAGTTAACGATGCCTTTACCCTGAATGCACTTAAGCCCTTTTTCGATAACTTCCCATTTCGAGGAGTCGATCATAATCGGCACGCGGGCGATATCCGGCTCGCCGGCAATCAGGTTGAGGAAACGCACCATCGCCGCTTCAGCGTCGAGCATCCCCTCATCCATGTTGATATCGATAATCTGCGCGCCGCTTTCGACCTGCTGACGGGCGACATCCAGCGCTTCGCTGTATTTCTCTTCTTTGATCAGGCGCTTAAACTTCGCCGAACCGGTGACGTTGGTACGTTCGCCGACGTTCACAAACAGGCTATCGTCGCCAATGTTCAGCGGCTCCAGGCCGGACAGGCGGCAGGAGACCGGGATTTCTGGTAACTTGCGCGGCGGTAAACCGTCTACCGCCCGGCTCATCGCAGCGATATGCTCCGGCGTGGTGCCACAGCAGCCGCCAACCACGTTGAGGAAGCCCGCTTCGGCCCATTCGCGGATTTGCGTCGCCATGGTGTCGGCGTCGAGGTCGTACTCGCCGAAAGCGTTCGGCAGCCCGGCGTTCGGGTGCGCGGTGACGTAGCATTCGGCAATGCGTGACAGCTCCTGCACGTACTGGCGCAGCTCGTCCGGGCCGAGGGCGCAGTTGAGACCAAAGGTCAGGGCGTCGGCGTGACGCAGGGAGTTATAGAACGCTTCGGTAGTTTGACCGGAGAGCGTACGGCCCGAAGCGTCGGTAATGGTGCCGGAAATCATGATCGGCAGATCAACGCCCAGCGCTTCAAACTCTTCTTTCACCGCAAACACCGCCGCTTTGGCGTTGAGGGTGTCGAAGACGGTTTCAATCAGGATCAGGTCGCTGCCCCCTTCCACCAGCGCTTTGGTGGATTCGCGGTAGGCGGCCACCAGCTGATCGAAAGTAATGTTGCGGTACGCCGGGTCATTGACATCCGGCGAGATAGACGCCGTACGGTTGGTTGGGCCGAGCACGCCCGCGACGTAGCGCGGTTTGTTCGGCGTACGCGCCGTCCATTCGTCGGCCGCCGCGCGTGCCAGCTTCGCCGCCGCAAAGTTGATTTCCGCCGACAGCGATTCCATCTGGTAATCGGCCATGGCGATGGTCGTGGAGTTAAAGGTGTTGGTTTCGATGATATCCGCCCCCGCCTCGAAATAGGCGTGATGGATAGCCGCGATCACCTCCGGCTTGCTGAGCACCAGCAGGTCGTTGTTCCCCTTCAGGTCGCAAGGCCAGTCGGCGAAGCGTTCGCCGCGGAAGTCCTGCTCGCTCAGACGATAGCCCTGGATCATGGTGCCCATGCCCCCATCCAGAACCAGAATACGTTCATTTAACTGCGCACGCAGTTGCTCCACTTTGCTGCTCACAGGCACTCCCGACACCGCTCTACGAAATCCAGACCCAAATAGGCAATAGACCATACTGGCATAAAGCGGGGTGGCGGAAAAGAGAACAGCGGTCTACATGAGACATGTTCAACATGACTCATCGGAGCAGTAAGACGAACGGTTGTATTATAATCAATAAAAACGAAAATAATTTCCACGATACAGAAAGGAGTTGCGATGGTCGCCAACGTTCCTGCAAAACGCGGTAGAAAACCCGCCCCGGCAACTACTGCCGCCGCAACGGGCCAGGTGCAGTCGCTCACCCGCGGCCTCAAACTGTTAGAGTGGATCGCCGAATCACACAGCAGCGTGGCGCTCACCGAGCTGGCGCAGCAGGCTGGCCTTCCTAACTCCACGACCCACCGTTTACTCACCACCATGCAGCAGTTGGGCTTCGTGCGTCAGGTTGGCGAACTGGGCCATTGGGCGGTGGGCGCGCATGCGTTTATCGTGGGCAGCAGCTTCCTGCAAAGTCGTAATCTGCTGGCGATTGTGCACCCCATTCTGCGCCAACTGATGGAAGATTCCGGTGAGACGGTTAACCTGGCAGTGCTCGATAAGAGCGATCATCAGGCCATTATTATCGATCAGGTGCAGTGTACGCAGCTGATGCGCATGTCCGCACCGATTGGCGGCAAGCTGCCAATGCACGCCTCTGGCGCCGGGAAAGCCTTTTTATCGCAGCTCAGCGAGGAACAGGTAACCAGCCTGCTGCACCGCAAGGGTCTGCATGCTTACACGCATGCGACGCTGGTGTCGCCGTTACATCTGAAGGACGACCTGGCCCAGACGCGTAAGCGCGGCTATTCGTTTGATGATGAAGAGCATGCGCTGGGGCTACGCTGCGTGGCGTCGTGTATTTATGACGAACACCGCGAGCCGTTTGCCGCCATCTCCATTTCCGGGCCGATTTCCCGCATTACCGATGACCGCGTGACCGAGTTTGGCGCGATGGTGATTAAAGCGGCGAAAGAGGTGACGCTGGCCTACGGCGGGATTAAATAAACAAAATGCCCCGTTGGGGCATTCTCGGTAGGCCTGATAAGCGTAGCGCCATCAGGCAGATCGGCGCACCTCGCCGGATGGCGGCGAAAGCGCCTTATCCGGCCTACGGTCGGTTTCATAACGCACGCTGAACCGCTGGCGACGTCGGTAGGCGTAAACATCCTCCACGTGCCCATTCTTGATACGCGTTTGCAGCCCGCGCCAGTAGTCGGCGCTAAACAGGTCGGCGTGCATCTCTTCAAACAGTGGCCCGATACGCGGGTCGGCGCACAGCCAGTGGCGAAACTCCTCCGGGAACACATCGCCCGGCGACACGCTGTACCACGGCTCACTCGCCAGCTCGTCCTCCGGATAGCGCGGCGGCGGTATATCGCGGAAGTTCACCTCCGTCATATAACAAATCTCATCATAATCGTAGAACACCACGCGTCCGTGCCGGGTCACGCCGAAATTCTTAAACAGCATGTCGCCTGGGAAGATATTGGCGGCAGCAAGCTGGCGGATAGCGTTTCCGTATTCTTCAATCGCGTCGCGTAGCGGTTGCCCTTCTACCTGTTCCAGCCAGAGATTGAGCGGCACCATCCGCCGTTCAATATACAGATGGCTAATGGCAATTTTATCGCCCATATCGACGATTTTCTCTGGCGCTTCCTGCAATAACAGCGCCATCAGCGCCGGGTCAATTTGTCGCTTTTCGAGGACAAAATTCTCAAACTCCTGGGTATCGGCCATGCGCCCGACGCGGTCGTGCTCTTTCACCAGCTGGTAGCAGGCCCGGACGTGCGCGGCGGTCATCTCTTTCTGCGGGGCAAATTTGTCTTTAATGACTTTAAACACCCGGTCGAAGCCCGGCAGGGTAAACACCAGCATCACCATGCCGCGAATGCCCGGCGCTTCAATAAATTGCTCATTGGCATTGGCGATGTAGTTCAGGTATTCACGATAGCTTTCCGTTTTGGCGTGCTTCTGACAACCAATCGCCATATAGAGCTCGGCGGTGGTTTTGCCGGGCAGGATTTCGCGCAGCCATTCCACCAGAGCCGCAGGCAGCGGCGCGTACACCATAAAATAGGAGCGGGCAAAACCGAAGACGATGCTGGCCTCGACCGTGGTGGTCAGGCAGGTATCGACAAACAACTCGCCTTCATCGGTACGATGAATGGGAATGAGAAACGGTAGCGTGCCGCTCGGTGTGATCAGCTTTCCAATAAGCCATGCAGCTTTGTTGCGATAAAATAGCTCATTAGCAATTTGCAGGTGCGACTCGCGCAGCGTCTCGACGTCCAGCGTTTCGCTCAGATGCGCCATGATATAGCCCACGTCGCGAAACTTATTCTGCCAGGGCAGACGCAGGGGTAAATCGCTGAGCATTTTGAAAATCACCGCTTCCCAGCCAGCGTCCGGGAAGAAATCCTTGGCGAGCGGTCGGGGAATCGCGCGAAAGCGGCGCTCGGGCTGCGAGCTGAAAATAAATAACCGCTCGGGACTCAGCGAGCGGTGGTCAAATAACCGACAATAGACGGAATTAAAAAAGCTCTCCGCAATCTCGAAGCGAGGGTAATCCGGCAGCAACCGGGTGTACTGCGCCTTTACGCGCAGCAAAAAATCGGCGTCAGTGCTTTTGCCGTCGGTCATGCAGCGCAGCTGTTCGACCACCAACCCCACGTGATGGTCGTACAGATGGATACGGCTTTTCATCGCCTGCTGCACGGCATGCCAGTCGGCCTGTTCAAACCGCTGCTGTGCGCCGGAAGTCACTTCCAGAAAACGTCCGTACTGGGCGTCAAATCCCTGCAAAATGGTCTGCGCAATCAGTAATTCCAGGCCTCGCGTCATTATTTATCCCCATCCGGCACCGAGTCATGCCGGATGGCGCATTCGCTTATCCGGCCTACATGTCGTTGTAGGCCCGGTTAGCGCAGCGCCACCGGGCATAAATCAGAACTGCGATTCTTCGGTTGAACCAGTCAGCGCGGTCACCGAGGAGGTTCCGCCCTGAATAATGGTGGTGACATTATCGAAGTAGCCGGTGCCAACCTCCTGCTGGTGAGAAACGAAGGTGTAGCCATCTTTCGCCGCCGCGAATTCTGCCTGCTGAACCTTCTCAACGTAGTGCTTCATCCCTTCACCCTGCGCGTAAGAGT
Organism: Kluyvera georgiana ATCC 51603; assembly: GCF_001654985.1. Taxonomy (GTDB): domain Bacteria; phylum Pseudomonadota; class Gammaproteobacteria; order Enterobacterales; family Enterobacteriaceae; genus Kluyvera; species Kluyvera georgiana. Next base: position 4,595 of record NZ_LXEU01000061.1, on the reverse strand, counting down.
GCGCCAGGTCGAACATGTTGAACCACATGCTGTGGATGCCGGCCAGCGTGATGAATTGGTATTTGTAGCCCATATCAGACAGCTGCTGCTGGAAGCTGGCGATGGTTTTGTCGTCCAGCTTTTTCTGCCAGTTGAACGACGGCGAGCAGTTGTAGGCCAGCAGTTTGCCTGGATATTTCGCGTGAATCGCATCGGCAAAGCGCTTCGCCAGCTCCAGGTCCGGCGTGGAGGTTTCACACCACACCAGGTCGGCGTACGGTGCGTACGCCAGGCCACGGCTGATCGCCTGCTCAATGCCTGCGCGAGTACGGTAGAAGCCTTCGCTGGTGCGCTCGCCGGTAATGAAGTCGCTATCGTACGGGTCGCAGTCGGAGGTGATAAGGTCCGCCGCGTCGGCATCGGTACGGGCAATCAGCAGGGTCGGTACGCCCATGACATCAGCCGCCAGGCGCGCGGCCACCAGTTTCTGAACCGCCTCCTGCGTGGGTACCAGCACTTTGCCGCCCATATGGCCGCATTTCTTCACCGACGCCAGCTGATCTTCGAAGTGTACCGCCGCTGCACCGGCCGCAATCATCGATTTCATCAGTTCAAAGGCGTTCAGCACGCCGCCGAAACCCGCTTCCGCATCGGCAACGATCGGCAGGAAATAATCAACGTAGCGCGGATCGTTTGGCTCGATACCGTTCGCCCACTGGATCTGATCCGCACGACGGAAAGTGTTGTTGATCCGATCGACCACCGCAGGCACTGAGTTCGCAGGATAGAGCGATTGATCCGGGTACATACTTGATGCCAGGTTGGCGTCCGCGGCCACCTGCCAGCCCGAGAGATAAATGGCCTCAATACCGGCTTTTGCCTGCTGTAACGCCTGGCCGCCGGTCAGCGCGCCAAGGCTGTTAACGTAGCCTTTTTTCGCTTCACCGTGCAGCAGGCGCCACATTCTGGCCGCGCCCAGCTGGGCCAGCGTACACTCTGGGTTGACCGACCCGCGCAGTTTCACCACTTCTTCCGCGCTGTACGGACGCTTGATGCCTTCCCAACGTGGCTGCGTCCATTCTTGTTGTAATACTTCGATTTGTTGAGTACGAGTTTTCATGTGCAGATGCTCCATATTGTTATGTGGTGGATTACGCCAGCAGGCGGTAGCCCGGCAGGGTCAGGAAGTCGATCAGTTCGTCGGAGGTGGTGATTTGCTCCATCAGGCGCGCGGCATCGTTAAAACGACCGCCGTTGAAGCGAGCCTCGCCCAGCTCGCCTTTAATCACCTGCAGTTCTTCGGCCAGCATCTGGCGGAACAGCGGCTTGGTCACCGGTTTGCCGTTGCTGAGGGTTTTCTGGTGATGGATCCACTGCCAGATAGAGGTACGGGAGATTTCAGCGGTGGCCGCATCTTCCATCAGGCCATAAATCGGTACGCAGCCGTTGCCGGAGATCCACGCCTCGATGTACTGGACCGCCACGCGAATATTGGCGCGCATCCCCTCTTCGGTACGCTCACCGTCGCACGGTGCCAGCAGCTGTTCTGCGGTTATCGGCGCGTCGGTGGCGCGGGAAACAGAGAGCTGGTTCGGGCGATCGCCCAGCACCTCGTTAAACACCGCCATGGCGGTATCAGCGAGACCGGGGTGGGCAACCCAGGTACCATCATGGCCGTTATTGGCTTCCAGTGATTTATCCGCCTTCACCTTATTCAGCACCTGCGCGTTGCGCTCGGCATCTTTGTGAGGAATAAACGCCGCCATACCGCCCATCGCGAACGCGCCGCGCTTGTGACAGGTTTTAATCAACAGCCGTGAGTAGGCACTGAGGAACGGCTTGTCCATGGTGACGACCTGACGATCCGGCAAAACGCGGTCCGGGTGGTTCTTCAACGTTTTGATATAGCTGAAGATGTAATCCCAACGGCCACAGTTCAGGCCAACAATATGGTCGCGCAGGGCGTGGAGAATTTCGTCCATCTGGAACACGGCTGGCAAGGTTTCAATCAGCAGCGTGGCCTTGATGGTACCGCGCGGCAGATTGAAGCGATCCTCGGCATAGCAGAACACATCGTTCCACCAGGCCGCTTCCTGCCACGCCTGGGTTTTCGGCAGGTAGAAATAGGGGCCGCTGCCTTTGGCTAACAGCGCTTTGTGGTTGTGGAAAAAGTACAGCGCAAAGTCAAACAGGCTACCCGGAATGGCTTCGCCGCGCCAGGTGACGTGTTTTTCCGGCAGGTGCAGGCCGCGTACGCGACAAACCAATACCGCGGGGTTCGGTTTGAGCTGATAGATTTTCCCTGCTTCGTTGGTGTAGCTGATGGTGCCGTTGACCGCGTCACGCAGGTTGATCTGCCCTTCGATCACTTTGTTCCAGTCCGGCGCTAATGAGTCTTCAAAATCGGCCATGAACACTTTGACGTTAGCGTTCAGGGCGTTAATCACCATTTTGCGCTCAACGGGACCGGTAATTTCAACCCGACGGTCCTGCAGATCGGCAGGAATTCCGCGTATCTGCCAATTTCCATTACGAATGGAATCGGTTTCCGAAATAAAATCTGGCAGCTTGCCGTCGTCGATATCCTGTTGTTGTTGAATGCGTGCAGCCAGCAGCTTATTACGTTTTGGTGTAAATCGGGTCACGAGTTCGGTCAGAAATTCCACCGCTTCCGCAGTCAAAACCTGCTGTTCCTGCTCGCCAGAAGGCTTCAGAAAAGCCAGTTCATCGGTTGTTGTGGCCTGTTGTGTCATGGTGTAGCTCCTCGTGCGTGATCCGAATAGTTTCCCCGTCAGGTGAGCGGAAGATCGTTGTGTAGTTTTCGCTCAACATTTTTAAGCCTAATCAATAAAATTAAAAAAACAAAAACAATTTCCATTTTTAAATTAAAATAATCACAACATATTGATTAGATTAGAATTAAAAATTTATGACTGAGTGGGGTGTATTTCGGAAACAAAAAAGGCACCCGAAGGTGCCTGATTGAGTATGCTGAAACGCTTTAGGATCGTGATGAGTAGCGGATCAATCCAACGTTGGATTCATATTCCGCAGATCGTACGGTGTGATCTGGTAGACGTAGTAGTTGAGCCAGTTCGCAAACAGAAGGTTACCGTGGCTACGCCAGGTAGCACGCGGTTTGTTTTGCGGGTCATCTTTAGGGAAATAGTTATAGGGCACTTCCGGACTCAGGCCGGCATCCACATCGCGGAAATATTCACTCGCCAGGGTGTGCGCATCGTATTCCGGATGGCCCGTCACGAAAGCGATGCGTTTATCTTTGCTGGCAAACAGATAGGCGTCGCCGTCAGCGGTTTCCGCGAGGATTTCCAGGTCGGTAAAATCACGAATCAGCTTCGCAGGGAAGTCGGCGTAGCGGGAATGCGGTGCCAGGAAAGTATCGTCAAAACCACGGGTTAGCAGGGCATGAGGGTGAAGAATGTGGTGCTCGTAAACGCCAGAGAGCTTGTCGTCGCGGGTTTGCTTAGGGATCCCGTACAGAATATTCAGCGCGGCTTGTACCGCCCAACAGACAAACAGCGTCGATGTGACGTGATCTTTAGCCCACTCCAGCACCTGCTGAATCTGCGGCCAGTAGGCAACATCATTAAATTCGACCAGGCCAAGCGGCGCACCGGTAACGATCAGCCCATCGAAGTTCTGGTCGCGAATGTCGTCGAAATTACAGTAAAAATTATTCAAATGCTCAGTTGGCGTATTACGCGATTCACGCGCATCAATACGCAGTAGCTGGATATCCAGCTGTAGCGGAGAGTTTGACAGCAAACGCAAGAACTGGTTTTCTGTCTCTATCTTCTTCGGCATAAGGTTCAGGATCAGCACCTTCAGAGGACGAATTTCCTGACCTGTAGCACGTGACGTGGTCATCACAAAGACGTTCTCATCACGCAAGAACTTGACGGCTGGTAGCTCGTCCTGCACCCGAATCGGCATAACCTTATTACCTCACAGCATACGTATAAACGTTTAGACATCCAGACACCTAACGATACCCAGAATTCAGTGAAATGTCGAGTCTGCATGTTAAAGGTGAGAAAGTTTCAATTACGATTGCGGTAGAATGCGGAAACGATTCGAAAGGGAGTAAATGAAGTGGTTATTCGACGTTCACAGCGCCATGAAGGCGAACGGTTAGTGGAAATATGGTGTCGTTCGGTGGATGCGACGCATAATTTCTTGTCCGCGCAGGATAGAGCGGAAATTGAGGTACAGGTACGGACATTTTTACCTGAGGCGCCGCTTTGGGTGGCGGTAGATAACAATAATGTGCCTTTAGCATTTATGCTGCTGTCAGAGCACCATCTGGAAGCACTGTTTGTCGATCCGGATGCTCGAGGTACCGGCGTGGGACGAAAGCTGGTTGAACATGCGTTATCGCTGATCCCCGATCTGACCACCGACGTGAACGAACAGAATGGGCAGGCAGTAGGGTTCTACCAGAAGATGGGGTTTGCCGTGACCGGGCGGTCGGAGACGGACGATCATGGGAGACCTTATCCGCTACTGCATTTACGTTATTGTAGTGCATCAGCGGAGCCGGCTTAACTGCCTCATCCGGGCGAGCGCAGCGAGCCCCGGAGGTCCACCACTTTTTC
>NZ_LXEU01000060.1 GCF_001654985.1 Kluyvera georgiana ATCC 51603 | reverse complement strand
AACGCGGCTTTCGCTCACCGTCGCGAGGTGGCGTATATTACGCTTTCCTCTTTCAGAGTCAACCCTCATTTTCAGGTTTTTCTCTTCAACCAACCCGGCTACTTAGTGTGAAGTGATTCACATCCGCCGTGTCGATGGAGGCGCATTATAGGGAGTTTCCCCGGGGCCGCAACCCTTAAATCGCAGAAAAATGACTGACTGCTGCATTCCACAGCAGAACCCGGTTTTATACCCATTTACACACAGAGTTATCCACAAAAATAAGGATCTCTTGCGATCATCACTTCGTTTTACCCCTCGTCTATAAAGCTGAAATTATCGAATTAAGGGAAAGAGAAAAATTCGCGAGCGTTGCGCAAACGTTTTCGTTACAATGCCCCCGCAAAACAAGGATGCCCCGTAAGGGGCGTTAGCTGAGTTTTTAGCCAAGAATTCACCTAACGCTCTCTGTAATAGTCAAATCCAGGGGATTTACCATGCAACAACGTCGTCCAGTCCGCCGCGCTCTGCTCAGTGTTTCTAACAAGGCCGGTATCATCGAATTCGCTCAGGCACTTTCCGCACGCGGTGTGGAGCTGCTGTCTACGGGGGGTACCGCCCGCCTGTTAGCAGAAAAAGGCCTGGCAGTGACCGAAGTTTCCGATTACACCGGTTTCCCGGAAATGATGGATGGACGCGTGAAGACCCTGCATCCAAAAGTACACGGCGGCATCCTCGGCCGTCGCGGCCAGGACGATGCGATCATGGAACAGCATCACATCGCCCCTATCGATATGGTGGTCGTTAACCTGTACCCCTTCGCCGAAACCGTAGCCCGTGAAGGCTGCTCGCTGGAAGATGCGGTAGAGAACATTGATATCGGCGGCCCGACCATGGTGCGCTCCGCCGCGAAGAACCATAAAGACGTCGCCATCGTGGTGAAGAGCAGTGACTACGACGCCATTATTAAAGAGATGGATGCTAATGAAGGCTCTCTGACTCTCGACACCCGTTTCGATCTCGCGATTAAAGCTTTCGAACACACCGCCGCCTACGACAGCATGATTGCCAACTACTTCAGCAGCATGGTTCCGGCTTATCACGGTGAGAGCAAAGAAGCCGCCGGTCGCTTCCCGCGTACGCTGAACCTGAACTTCATTAAGAAGCAGGATATGCGCTATGGCGAGAACAGCCACCAGCAGGCAGCCTTCTATATAGAAGAGAATGTGAAAGAAGCGTCCGTTGCCACCGCACAGCAGGTGCAGGGCAAAGCGCTCTCTTATAACAATATCGCCGATACCGATGCGGCACTGGAATGCGTGAAAGAGTTCAACGAGCCAGCCTGCGCGATCGTTAAACACGCCAACCCGTGCGGCGTAGCGGTTAGCACCACTATTCTCGACGCTTACGACCGTGCGTACAAAACCGACCCAACTTCCGCATTCGGCGGCATTATCGCCTTCAACCGCGAGCTGGATGCCGAAACCGCTCAGGCCATCATCTCCCGCCAGTTCGTGGAAGTGATTATCGCCCCATCCGCGACCGAAGAAGCGCTGAAGATCACTGCCGCTAAACAGAACGTTCGCGTCCTGACCTGCGGCCAGTGGGCACAGCGTGTGCCGGGTCTGGACTTCAAACGCGTTAACGGCGGCCTGCTGGTTCAGGACCGCGACCTGGGTATGGTAGGCGAAGGCGAACTGCGCGTGGTTTCCAAACGTCAGCCGACCGAGCAAGAGCTGCGCGATGCGCTGTTCTGCTGGAAAGTGGCAAAATTCGTGAAATCCAACGCCATTGTGTATGCCAAAGAGAACATGACCATCGGTATAGGCGCAGGCCAGATGAGCCGCGTTTACTCCGCCAAAATCGCGGGCATTAAAGCCGCTGATGAAGGTCTGGAAGTGAAAGGCTCCGCAATGGCCTCCGACGCTTTCTTCCCGTTCCGCGATGGTATCGATGCCGCTGCCGCCGTGGGCGTGAGCTGTGTGATCCAGCCTGGCGGCTCTATCCGTGATGATGAAGTCATTGCCGCTGCCGATGAACACGGTATCGCGATGATCTTTACCGACATGCGCCACTTCCGCCATTAATCCACGGAGCAGACGATGAAAGTATTAGTGATTGGCAACGGCGGGCGCGAGCACGCGCTGGCGTGGAAAGCGGCGCAGTCGCCGCTGGTTGATACCGTTTTTGTCGCACCGGGCAACGCGGGCACCGCGCTGGAACCCGCGCTGCAAAACGTGGCTATCGGCGTAACCGATATCCCGGCGCTGCTGAGCTTTGCCCAGAACGAGAAGATTGACCTAACCATCGTTGGCCCGGAAGCGCCGCTGGTGATTGGCGTGGTCGATGCGTTTCGCGCCGCAGGTCTGAAGATCTTCGGCCCAACCGAAGGCGCCGCACAGTTGGAAGGCTCCAAAGCCTTCACCAAAGATTTCCTCGCCCGTCATCACATCCCGACGGCGGAGTACCAGAACTTTACCGAGGTTGAGCCTGCGCTGGCTTACCTGCGCGAGAAAGGCGCTCCGATCGTCATCAAAGCCGACGGTCTGGCCGCCGGTAAAGGCGTTATCGTCGCGATGACGCTCGAAGAAGCAGAAGCCGCCGTGCAGGACATGCTGGCGGGTAACGCCTTTGGCGATGCAGGCCACCGCATCGTGATTGAAGAGTTCCTCGACGGTGAAGAAGCGAGCTTTATCGTGATGGTCGACGGCGAACACGTGCTGCCGATGGCCACCAGCCAGGACCACAAACGCGTGGGCAACGGAGATACCGGCCCGAACACCGGCGGGATGGGGGCTTACTCCCCGGCGCCGGTAGTCACTGATGAAGTGCACCAGCGCACCATGGAACGCATCATCTGGCCAACCGTGAAAGGCATGGCGGCGGAAGGGAATACCTACACCGGCTTCCTGTATGCGGGCCTGATGATCGACAAGCAGGGCAACCCGAAGGTAATCGAGTTCAACTGTCGCTTTGGCGATCCGGAAACCCAGCCGATCATGCTGCGCATGAAGTCGGATCTGGTGGATCTGTGCCTGGCCGCCTGCGACGGCAAGCTGGATGAGAAAACCTCCGAGTGGGACGAACGCGCTTCATTAGGCGTGGTGATCGCCGCGGGCGGTTATCCGGGCAGCTACAGCATCGGCGACGAGATCCACGGTCTGCCGCTGGAAGAAGTGGCTGACGGTAAGGTTTTCCACGCGGGCACCAAACTCGGCGATGACGACCGCGTGTTGACCAGCGGCGGCCGTGTACTGTGCGCCACCGCGCTGGGCCACACCGTCGCCGAAGCGCAGAAACGCGCTTACGCTCTGATGACCGACATCCGCTGGGACGGCAGCTTCAGCCGTAACGACATCGGCTGGCGCGCCATCGAACGCGAACAGCGCTAACGCGAAATTTTCGCCAGCAGCGTTTTACGCGTAATGCCTAACTGACGGGCGGCTTCCGTTTTGTTGCCGCCCGTTTTTTCCAGCGCCGCCAGAATAACTTCTTTCTCCACTTCCAACAGAGGTTGAATCACATCATCGGATGATGAGTAAGCATTCACCGGCGTACCGGTAATCGCCAACGGTAGCTCGCGCTCTGATATATATTCTCCCGTTAACAGTACCACCGCCCGCTCCACCGCGTTTTCCAGCTCGCGAATATTGCCCGGCCAGTCGTAATGAATCAGCAGATCCATCGCCTGTGGGGTGAATCCCTGTACCGTTTTGCGGTTACGTTCGCCGTAGCGCTGCAGAAAATAGTGCGCTAGCGACGGGATATCAGCACGACGCTGACGCAGCGGCGGCATCTCGATAGTGACCACGTTCAGACGATAGTAGAGATCCTGACGGAAGCGTCCGGCGCTAACTTCTTCGGCCAAATCGCGATGGGTGGCGGCAATCAGCCGTACATCAACCGCCAGAGTCTGATTGCTTCCCACACGCTGCACTTCACGTTCCTGAATCGCCCGCAGCAGGCGCACCTGCATCAGCGGTGAGATATCGCCAATTTCATCGAGGAATAAGGTACCGCCATCCGCCTCGACAAAACGCCCTTCCCGCCGTTTATCCGCGCCGGTAAACGCGCCCTTTTCGTGGCCGAACAGCTCGGACTCCAGCAGAGATTCATTGAGCGCCGCGCAGTTCAGCGTGACCAACGGCTTATCGCTGCGCGCGCTGCTGGCATGTAGCGCGCGGGCAACCAGTTCTTTCCCGGTACCCGATTCACCATGGATTAACACCGTCGCATCCGAAGGCGCCACCAGCGCAATATCATTGAGTAACTCCTGCATCGCCGGGCTGCCACCCACCATGCCAAACGTCGCCGCCGGGGCCACCGTGACACCGCTTTCCGATTGTCGGGTATGCGCCAGCGCATCGGCCAACGTCTGCTGTAAGCTATCAAAATCAAGCGGCTTCACCAGGTAATCCAGCGCGCCGGATTTTAGCGCCTCCACCGCCGTTCCTACGCTGGAGTAGGCGGTCATAATCAGCACCGGAATCGACGGATTACAAGCCTTGATCTCTTTCAGCGTGGCAATACCGTCCATCTCTGCCATGCGGATATCGCAAAGCACCAGATCAAATACCTGCTGGCGCACCCGCTCCAGCGCCTGCAAGCCGTTGTAAGCCACCGATACCTCGTAGCCCCAGCCCCGCAGTAGCGCCTGTAAAATAGTGCAGTGGCTGATATCGTCATCCACCACCAGAATCGTGACCTTTTCCGCCATCATCCTTGTTCATCCTTCTGTTGCCCATTGACCGGCAGAGAGAGGGTAAAGGTCGCCCCCTTGCCGGGTGAGCTCTCAACCTGAATCGTCCCGCCGTGCTGCTCAACGATGTTCTGCACTACCGCCAGCCCCAGCCCGGTACCGTCAGCCTTGGTGGTGAAATAGGGGGTGAAGATGGCCTGCTTTTGTTCGTGCGTCATCCCCTTGCCGCTGTCCGTTACGCTCAACGTCACGCCTCCGTCTGCCGCCTCGCTTATCGTGACCGTAATGACTCCATCACGTCCTATTGCCTGGATGGCATTAAGGTAGAGATTCAGCAGTACCTGATTCAGGCGGTCTGGGTCCGCCTGAATCCGCTGTAGCGCAGGCCGGGCGGTAAAATGCAGCTGAATATCCCGACCCGATGCATCCTGACTCACTAACTGAAGCGAATGGGCAATAACCTCGTTGAGATCCACCGACTGCCATTTTAAATGCGCCGGACGTACCAGCTCCAGCAGGTCGCTGACGACACGATTCAGGCGGTCAGCCTCTTTCGCCATCACCTGTGCCAACGCGTAGGCTTCACCCCCCGGCGGCGTGCGCTCAGCAAAATACTTCGCCAGGCCTTTAATCGAGGAGAGCGGATTACGGATTTCATGGGCCACGCCGGCCGCCAGATGGCCCAGCGCCACCAGTTTCTCCCGACGATGGGTAGCTTCCTGCAGTTGTCTGCGCGAACGTTGATAGCGACGGAACCAGAATTGAGCAAGCAGCGTAGCCACCATTACTAACGCGGCGGCACACAGCATAACCACCATATTGCGCTGCGCACGAGCCTGCTCAGCGTCAAGTTCCCGGCTATCAAACGCGATAAAGATCACCTGCGGCGTATCGACAACGTCACGGCGCATCATCATGCGCATATGGTGACCGCGAGAGGCGTCCAGAGGGCGAAACTGGCGATAGATTTCCAGCGCGGGTTCCGGCGTCCCGATGCGTCGCCAGCGCTCTTTCTCGCTGACCTGAAGCGCACGCATCTCGTCCGGCTGATACAGCGTTTTCCCGACCTGCTGCGGATCGCTATGCGCAATCACCTTCCCCTGCTCATCGGTGACGGCAAACCACAACACGCCAGGCTGCCAGGCCATCTCCTCCAGCATCGACTGAAGCTGAGCGTGATGCATACGCATCCCCATTCCGGCGCGCGTTCCAGACTCCAGCGCGCTAACCAGCACGCGCCCCTGCTCGTGGAGCGTCTGCTGTGCGGCGGCGTTTTCGCGGCCATAGTCGCGGACGATCAGCGCAGAGAACAAACACACCAACAGCAGAATCACGCCAGTCAGCAGCCAGCTCAAATAAGACGCGACCGAGTCCTTTCGTAATCGTATGACGCTCATGGGGTTTCCTTCTTTTTGTCTTTGCATTCCTTCAGCAGAAATCATGCCAGCTTTACCCGCCCGGAACCCGGCCTGCGAGCACAAATGCCCGGACAAAACGAGTAAAAATGACTCGCCTGGGTAGTACGAGCGCGTCATTTTTACTCGCTTCTCGCGCCGCGTATCGCCCAGCGCCGCGATTTTCGCGACACGGCAAGCTGGCACAGAAGATGCAATAGCTAAGGTGACCACACTACAGGAGAATCCACCATGAAACGGAACAACAATTTGGCTTTTGCACTACTGACTTTTGCGTCTTTGGCCTTCACCAGCGGCGCTGCGCTGGCTGGCCCGCATCATTGGGGGAATAACAGCGGCAACGTTGGCGGTTACAGCCAGTTGACCGATGCACAGCAGGCTACCGCACAGAAACTGCACAATGATTTCTACAACCAGACCAGCGCGCTGCGCCAGCAGATCGCCTCTAAACGCTATGAATACAATGCGCTGCTCACCGCCGATAAGCCAGACAGCGCGAAAATTGAGGGGGTCGCTCAGGAAATAGAGACGTTACAGCAGAAGCTGGATCAGCAGCGGGTGAAGTTTGATGTCGCCCTGGCACAGGCCGGCATTCCTCGCCACGGAGGTATGGGAATCGGCTGTCAGGGGGGGAACGGACACATGGGCGGCATGCACCGCTGGTAACGCTTAGAAGTTTTTTTCCGTCGGCTGCCAGGTGCAGTAGTCTTCATTCGCCACCAGCAGCAGCTGGGAGCCTTCCGGGGCTTCCAGCCAGGCAATGCTGACTTCAGCAGAAGAACGGCTCTGACGGCTGGCGATATGCCCTAACGCGCGGGCGTCGAAATCCGGTTTCACCGTTTCGCCTTCACAGGTCGTTACCGACTGGTCAGCGTGCCAGCGTCCCTGTCGCAGAACAACTTTCCCCAGGCGCAGCGCATCGCTGGTCTGACGAATCTGTTCAGCACGATAGCGATAGAGCGCGACCTGGTCGCTGGAGAGCTGCTGTTTTTGCCCATCCATCTCACGCTGCATAAAACTCAGTTCGCCGTTGCGATCGAAACGGGCGCGGATGTGTTCGGTGGGTTTGCCGTAGATATTCAGTTCGATCAGCTGCAATTGATCGTTCTGCCAGCGGTATTCGCTGGTTGAAGTGCTACCGCTATGCCACGGGCTAAAGGTGGCCAGCAGGTGTGTCTCGCCGCCGCTATCTTTACGCCAGATGCGCACCGCGCCCTGGGTGTCAGCATAGCCGCTAGCGGTAAACGGAGGCAGCGCGCTGTTATGGCTACAGGCGGTAAGCAATAAGATGCCCGCTAGCCCCGAAAAGCGACGCCAGATGAACGAAAGGGGCGAAACCGCCCCTTCTTTAAAACTGTTCACTGCCACGCAGTCTTACTTAACAGCGTCTTTCAGTGCTTTACCAGAAACGAATGCCGGCACGTTAGCTGCGGCGATTTTGATTTCTTTACCGGTCTGCGGGTTGCGGCCAGTACGCTCAGCGCGGTGGTTCACTTTGAAGGTACCGAAACCAACCAGCTGTACAGCATCGCCTTCTTTCAGAGACTCAGTAATAGCAGCCAGGGTGGATTCCAGCGCTGCTTTAGCCTGGGTTTTAGACAGTTCAGCCTTGTCCGCAATTACATCAATCAGTTGAGTCTTGTTCATAAGTTATCCTTACAATGTGTTTATCGCTTGCTAAGCATCGAGTGCGACGAAAATGCCAGAAAAGCACTCTCCTGCATACACGCACCGATAGCCACTTTTTTTCGCCCTCCAAATGTAGACCAGACGGGGGGCAGATGTGAAGCCTTCAGGCATTACAATTCAGGCGGTAAATCACGTTTTGTTGTCTCATTGCTGAAAAATTATACCAATATTGCTCTCGCCGGCCTCGCGGAGGTCTGCGCGTAGCCCTTTAATCAGTTCAATATCGCGTTCTTCACACTCGGCTAAAAGGCGGAAAATCTCCCACTGAATGTCCCATTCTTGCTCTACCGCGGGGTTCAAACGCAGCTCTTCGTCGGTCATTTCGCGACCAGCCTGGGTCATTTCTAACATCGCAACGGTGGTAATAGAACTCTTACTGACTTCAATTGCGTGCTCGAGGGTTTCGCCGCTCAAACGAGAATGTATTAATTCGCTCAATGCGACGCAGGCATCGATCGCCGGATAAACGCCATACATGTCGTAATCGTCCGCCGCCGGAATCGCCTCTTCCAGCTTTTCCAGCTGGCTGTCGAAGTTCACCTTCGCGTCTTTGACCGTCAGCGTTTCCCAGATGAGGTCGAGAATGCGTCGGTACAGCTGCGGCTCGCCAAACTCCGCCTCTTTGCAGAACATGGCGTAGTTTGGGTACATACGTTCGCACAGACAGGCCATAAACGTGACGTGCTGCCAGCTTTCCAGCTTCTCCAGACGCAGATGAATCGGGTTTTGTAACATGTTGAGTTCTCAAATACGGAAATTAGCCGCAGTTTACCTGATATAGGGCATTTTTGCTGCAAGCCGCGTAAAAGCCGGACGTTCGGATGCTACCGCATCCGCCCAGCGCGTCGGTTCCGGTAGACGGTAACCCTGGGTGCAGCGCTGTACCCAGTCCAAAGCGCTCTCCAGACTGACGCGATGGCCCGTGGAGATAAACAGCGGGTTACAGCGCGCTTTACTGCGCCAGACCCACGCCAGCTGTTCGTCTTTGTCCATCAGCGGTGCCAGCGCGCCCACCTCTGAAGAAGGCAGTTCAAACTTACCGCACAGCCGTTTTTTCGCCACGCCAATGGTCGGGACGTCCACAAGCAAACCAAAATGACTGGCGACCCCCAGACGTCGCGGGTGGGAAATACCATGGCCATCGACAAACAGCAGATCCGGCTTGTGCGAAAGCTGCTGCCAGGCAGCCATCAGCGCCGGGGTTTCACGAAAGGAGAGGAAGCCCGGGATATAGGGCATGGTGGTGGCGACCCGCGCCACCGTGTATTCAACCAGTTCCAGAGAGGGATACTTCAGCAGAACCATCGCGGCCCGCGTCACTTCGCCACCCTGCTCAAACCCGACGTCCGCTCCCCCGATCAGATCCGGCGGATCCTTGTCGAGGCGATCCTCGCGGATCGCTGAAGAGGCCAGTTCAAGCTGCTGAGCGCGTAGCGACGCGAGATCCATAATGACTCCTTAGCGGTGGTATTGTTCGGACAGGCGATGCACCGCCTCCACAAATACCCCGGCATGTTCCGGCGGCACATCCTGATGGATGCCGTGACCGAGGTTGAAGACGTGGCCTTCACCCTGGCCGAAACCTGCAAGTATAGTCGCTACCTCGTCTTCGATCCGTGCCGGCGGCGCATACAGCATGGATGGATCCATATTGCCCTGCAGCGCCACTTTATGGCCAACGCGACGACGCGCATCGGCGATATCTGTCGTCCAGTCGAGACCTAATGCATCGCAGCCGGTTTCCGCCATCGCTTCCAGCCACTGCCCGCCGCCTTTGGTAAACAAAGTCACCGGTACGCGGCGGCCATCGTTTTCACGCAGCAGGCCATCGACGATTTTATGCATGTAGTACAGGGAGAACTGCTGATAATCACGGCCAGTGAGCACGCCGCCCCAGGTGTCGAAAATCATCACCGACTGCGCGCCCGCTTTAATCTGCGCGTTCAGGTACAGCGTGACGCTCTGCGCCAGCTTGTCGAGCAGCAGATGCAGCGCTTTAGGGTCGGCATACATCATCTTTTTAATCACGGTGAAGGCTTTGCTGCTGCCCCCTTCGACCATGTAGGTTGCCAGCGTCCACGGGCTGCCGGAGAAACCGATCAGCGGCACTTCTCCCTTCAGCTCACGGCGGATGGTGCGCACCGCGTTCATCACGTAGCCCAGTTCACCTTCCGGATCCGGAATCGGCAGTTTTTCAACGTCGGCTTTGGTCTTAATTGGCGAGGTAAAACGCGGGCCTTCCCCGGCTTCGAAGTACAGCCCCAGGCCCATCGCATCGGGAATAGTCAGGATATCCGAGAACAAGATCGCCGCATCGAGCGGATAGCGGCGCAGCGGCTGCAGCGTCACCTCACAGGCCAGCTCGGCGTTTTTGCACAGCGACATAAAATCGCCCGCCTGGGCGCGGGTCGCTTTGTACTCCGGTAAATAACGGCCCGCCTGGCGCATCATCCATACCGGGGTAACGTCTACGGGCTGGCGCAGCAGCGCACGCAGGTAACGATCGTTCTTCAGTTCGCTCATGTTTACATTCCTTTAGCGTTGATGCGCCTATTGTAACATGTCAGTCGTAATCAGCCCGACACATTGCCACAGTATCTTCGATCAGGCGACGGGCGACGGTGCCCGGCGGTGGCAGAAGCGGCAGATCGTCATAGCGATACCAGTTAGCGTTAAGCAGCTCTTTCGGATCGATAACGATGTCGCCGCTATCGTACTCCGCCATAAACGCTGTCATCAGCGACTGTGGGAACGGCCACGGCTGCGAGGTAATGTAGCGCAGGTTCTTCACCTTAATGCCGCTCTCTTCCATCACTTCACGCGCCACCGCCTGCTCTAAGGTTTCGCCCACCTCGACAAAACCGGCCAACACGGTATGCACGCCGTTGCGATGGCGAACGTGTTGGGCAAGAAGAATGGAGTCGTCGCGGCGAATGGCCACGATAATGCACGGTGCAATCTGCGGGTAGTAGCGTTCACGGCAATGGCTACACAGCATCGCCCATTCGGTTTTGCTCGGGTGCATGGTGTGCCCGCAGTAGCCGCAGAACTTATGCGAGCGATAAAACTCGGCCAGCTGCACGCCTCGCCCCGCCAGTTGGAACAACCCCACATCCTGGTCGATAACCTGCCGCACTGAGCCCATGTCATGACGGCGCTGCTGCTGAACCAGCCACACCGGAGAGCCTTCCCACTCGCCTATCTGGAGTGCGCGCTGCCCCACAAGATCGAAATTTAGCGCTTCGCCATATGGTAATTCGCCAGCAGGCAACCATAATTTTTGTTCGTGGCTGACGATCCACCAGCCGCGATCCGATTTTTCAATAATACGATCCATATCTCTTGCGCTACCTTTGCTTCACAGGCATGTTGTTAACATTATTATTACATAATGACGTGAGCAGATTTTAATCTTATCGATGCGGGGTCAACCTATGTTAAACCAGTTAGAAAGTCTAAAAGAGCGAATTCATGGACACCACAGACTGGTCGACCGTTGGCTGAATATTCGTAAGCACCTGCTCGTGGCTTACTACAATCTGGTTGGCCTTAAGCCTGGCAAAGAATCGTTTATGCGTCTCAACGAGAAGGCGCTTGATGACTTTTGTCAGCGGCTGGTCGACTACCTTTCTGCCGGTCATTTCAGTATTTATGAACGTATTATCCATAAAATGGAAGGCAACAGCCCGCTTTTAAACGCCAGCAAAATCTGGCCGCTGCTGGACGCCAATACCCAACAAATTATGGACTACTACGACTCTGCGCTAGAGAACGCTATCGACCAGGATAACGTGTATGCGTTTCAGCAGGCGCTGTCCGATATCGGTGAAGCGCTGGAAGCCCGTTTTCTATTAGAGGATCAGCTCATCATGCTGACCTTCGAGGCCCTCGGCCAGGATGAAATAAAACGTCCGGCTTGAGATTTGCCGCATTAACGCGTAGTTTACATTCATTACCTCTAAGATAGAGGTTACTTCTTGTCGGAGTGCCTGGTGCGCAAGCACGGGCTGAGACCGTTAATTCGGGATCCGCGGAACCTGATCAGGTTAAGACCTGCGAAGGGAACAAGAGTAATTCAGCTTTATGCTGCTGCCTTTACGGGCGGCGCACATCCATTACTCCATCCGTCGTCTGACAAGCCACGTCCTTACTTTTTTGGAATGAGCTATGTCTGCCACTACTAAACCATCACGCCGCGAACAGCGCGCCCAGGCGCAACACTTTATCGATACTCTGGAAGGGACCGCCTTTCCTGAGTCCAGACGCATCTATATCACCGGTTCGCAGCCGGATATCCGCATCCCGATGCGCGAAATTCAGCTCAGCCCAACGCTGATTGGCGGCAGTAAAGATAACCCGCAGTTTGAAGCGAACGAAGCCGTACCGGTGTACGACACCTCCGGCCCGTATGGCGATCCTGAGGTGGCGATTAACGTCCAGCAGGGTCTGGCGAAACTGCGCCAGCCGTGGATTGACGCACGCAACGATAGCGAAGAATTAGACGACCGTAGCTCGGCTTACACCAAAGAACGTCTGGCCGACGATGGTCTGGACGATCTGCGTTTTACCGGCCTGCTGACGCCGAAACGCGCCAAAGCAGGCAAGCGCGTCACCCAGTTGCATTACGCCCGCCAGGGGATCGTCACTCCCGAAATGGAGTTTATCGCCATCCGTGAAAATATGGGCCGCGAGCGCATTCGCAGTGAAGTGCTGCGCCACCAGCATCCGGGGATGAGCTTCGGCGCACGCCTGCCGGAAAACATCACCCCGGAATTCGTGCGTGATGAAGTGGCTGCCGGCCGTGCGATTATCCCCGCCAACATCAACCACCCGGAATCGGAGCCGATGATCATCGGGCGTAACTTCCTGGTCAAAGTGAATGCCAACATTGGTAACTCGGCGGTCACCTCCTCCATCGAGGAAGAGGTGGAAAAACTGGTCTGGTCGACCCGCTGGGGCGCGGACACGGTGATGGACCTCTCCACCGGCCGCTATATTCATGAAACCCGCGAGTGGATCCTGCGTAACAGCCCGGTACCGATCGGCACCGTACCGATCTACCAGGCGCTGGAGAAGGTCAACGGGATCGCCGAAGATCTGACCTGGGAAGCGTTCCGCGACACGCTGCTGGAGCAGGCCGAACAGGGCGTCGACTACTTCACCATTCACGCGGGCGTACTGCTGCGCTACGTGCCGATGACCGCCAAACGCCTGACCGGCATTGTCTCACGCGGCGGTTCGATCATGGCGAAATGGTGTCTCTCCCATCACAAAGAGAACTTCCTGTTCGAACATTTCCGCGAGATTTGCGAAATCTGCGCCGCCTACGACGTTTCCCTGTCGCTGGGCGACGGCCTGCGTCCCGGCTCCATCCAGGACGCCAACGACGAAGCGCAGTTCTCCGAGCTGCATACGCTGGGTGAGCTGACCAAAATCGCCTGGGAATACGATGTGCAGGTGATGATTGAAGGCCCGGGCCACGTGCCGATGCATATGATTCAGCGCAACATGACCGAAGAGCTGGAGCGCTGCCACGAAGCGCCGTTCTACACCTTAGGGCCGTTGACGACCGATATCGCGCCGGGCTATGACCACTTCACCTCCGGCATAGGCGCCGCAATGATCGGCTGGTTCGGCTGTGCGATGCTGTGTTACGTGACGCCGAAAGAGCACCTCGGCCTGCCGAACAAAGAAGATGTGAAGCAGGGGCTGATCACCTACAAAATCGCCGCCCACGCCGCGGATTTAGCCAAAGGACATCCGGGCGCGCAGATCCGCGATAACGCCATGTCGAAAGCGCGCTTTGAATTCCGCTGGGAAGATCAGTTTAACCTCGCGCTCGACCCGTTCACCGCCCGCGCTTATCACGATGAAACCCTGCCACAAGAATCCGGCAAGGTCGCCCACTTCTGTTCCATGTGCGGGCCGAAATTCTGCTCGATGAAAATCAGCCAGGAAGTGCGTGATTACGCCGCCGCGCAAACCATTGAAGTGGGGATGGCGGATATGTCGGAAAACTTCCGCGCCAAAGGCGGCGAAATTTATCTCAAACGGGAGGAAGCCTGATGTATCAGCCTGATTTCCCAACCGTACCGTTCCGCCTCGGGCTTTACCCGGTGGTAGACAGCGTTGCATGGATTGAACGCCTGCTGGAGGCGGGCGTACGCACGATCCAGTTGCGTATCAAAGATAAGCGCGATGAAGAGGTGGAAGCCGACGTTATCGCCGCCATTGCACTGGGGCGTCGTTATAACGCCCGTCTGTTTATCAACGATTACTGGCGTCTGGCAATTAAGCACCGCGCCTACGGCGTGCATCTGGGCCAGGAAGACCTTGAAACCGCCGACCTGAAGGCCATTCAGGCGGCGGGCTTACGTCTGGGGGTTTCCACTCACGATGATATGGAGATTGATGTCGCGCTCGCTGCTAAGCCTTCTTATATCGCGCTCGGCCACGTTTTCCCGACGCAAACCAAGCTGATGCCTTCCGCCCCGCAGGGGCTGGCGCAGCTGGCAAACCACATTGCGCGGCTGGCGGATTATCCCACCGTGGCGATCGGTGGCATCAACCTTGAACGCGCCGCGTCAGTACTGGCGACCGGCGTCGGTAGCATTGCCGTGGTCAGCGCCATTACTCAGGCCGCCGACTGGCGCGCCGCTACCGCGCAGTTACTGGATATTGCGGGAATTGGCGATGAATGACCGCGATTTTATGCGCTACAGCCGGCAAATCCTGCTCGGCGATATCGCCATTGAAGGCCAGCAAAAGCTGCTCGCGAGTCATGTGCTGATCGTGGGTTTAGGCGGGTTAGGTTCACCTGCCGCGCTGTATCTGGCGGGAGCAGGCATCGGCAAACTGACGCTGGTAGACGACGACGACATTCATCTGAGCAATTTGCAGCGCCAGATTCTATTTACCACTGATGATATCGCACGTTCAAAATCTCAGGTTGCCCGGCAGCGCCTGACACGGCTCAACCCGGATATCGAACTGGTATCACTCCAGCAGCGACTTAAAGGCGATGCGCTCCGGCATACGGTCGCGCGGGCCGATGTAGTGCTCGACTGTACCGATAACATGGCCACGCGCCAGGAAATCAACGCCGCCTGCGTAGCGCTCAATATCCCCCTCATCACCGCCAGCGCTGTCGGCTTTGGCGGTCAGTTGATGGTGCTCACGCCGCCGTGGGAACAAGGGTGTTACCGCTGCCTGTGGCCGGATGATGTAGAGCCGGAACGCAACTGCCGCACCGCTGGCGTGCTCGGCCCGGTGGTTGGCGTGATGGGTACCTTGCAGGCGCTGGAGGCGATTAAATTACTTAGCGGTATTGAGACGCCGGGCGGGGAGCTACGTCTGTTTGACGGCAAAACCAGCCAGTGGCGCAGCCTCGCGCTGCGTCGCGCCAGCGGCTGTCCGGTATGCGGAGGGCAGCATGCAAATTCAATTCAATGATGAGCCGATGCAGTGCGCCGCAGGGCAAACCGTCAGCGAGCTGCTTATCCAGCTCAACCAGCTCAAACCGGGCGCAGCGTTGGCGCTCAATCAGCAGATCCTGCCGCGCGAGCAGTGGGAACAGCAAATCGTGCAGGAAGGCGACCAGATCCTGCTTTTTCAGGTTATTGCAGGGGGTTGAGATGTTACGTATTGCCGACAAAACGTTTGATTCACATCTGTTCACCGGTACCGGGAAGTTTGCCTCTTCGCAGCTGATGGTCGAGGCGATTCGCGCTTCCGGCAGCCAGTTGGTGACGCTGGCGATGAAGCGCGTGGACCTGCGCCAGCACAACGATGCGATTCTGGCGCCGCTAATTGAAGCGGGCGTCACGCTGCTGCCCAATACCTCTGGGGCGAAAACCGCCGAAGAGGCGATCTTCGCCGCCCAACTGGCGCGTGAAGCGCTGGGCACCCACTGGCTGAAATTAGAAATCCACCCGGACGCCCGTTGGCTGCTGCCGGATCCAATCGAAACGCTAAAAGCCGCCGAGGTGCTGGTGAAGCAGGGTTTTGTCGTGCTGCCCTACTGCGGCGCGGATCCGGTTTTGTGCAAGCGGCTGGAAGAGGTCGGCTGCGCGGCGGTGATGCCGCTCGGCGCGCCTATCGGCTCTAACCAGGGGCTGGAAACCAAAGCCATGCTGGAGATCATTATCCAGCAGGCCACCGTGCCGGTGGTGGTCGACGCCGGGATCGGCGTGCCCAGCCACGCGGCGCAGGCGCTGGAAATGGGCGCTGATGCGGTGCTGGTCAACACGGCGATTGCCGTGGCGGACGATCCGGTGATGATGGCAACCGCCTTTCGTCTGGCGGTGGAAGCCGGATTACTGGCGCGGCAGGCTGTGCCAGGAAGCAAAAGTTCGCAGGCCAGCGCCACCAGCCCGCTCACCGGCTTTCTGGAGGCGTTAGCATGAAAACCTTCACCGACCGCTGGCGGCAACTGGAGTGGGACGACATTCGCCTGCGCATCAACGGTAAAACCGCCGCTGACGTGGAACGCGCGCTTAACGCTCCACAGCTAAGTCGTGACGACCTGATGGCACTGCTCTCCCCCGCCGCCGCCGATTACCTTGAACCGCTGGCGCAGCGAGCACAGAAGCTGACTCGCCAGCGCTTCGGCAACACCGTCAGTTTTTACGTGCCGCTTTATCTCTCAAACCTCTGCGCCAATGACTGCACCTACTGCGGTTTTTCTATGAGCAACCGCATCAAACGTAAGACGCTGGACGAGGCAGAAATCGCCCGCGAGTGCGCCGCCATCCGCGAGTTGGGTTTTGAACACCTGCTGCTGGTTACCGGCGAACATCAGAGCAAAGTGGGCATGGACTACTTTCGCCGCCATCTCCCGGCCATTCGCCGTCAGTTCGCCTCGTTACAGATGGAAGTGCAGCCGCTGGCGACCGGGGAGTATGCCGAACTGAAAACGCTGGGGCTGGATGGCGTAATGGTTTATCAGGAGACCTATCACGAAGGGATGTATGCCCAGCATCATCTGAAGGGGAAAAAGCAGGACTTCTTCTGGCGCCTTGACACCCCGGATAGGCTCGGCCAGGCCGGAATTGATAAAATCGGTCTCGGCGCGCTGATTGGCTTATCCGATAGCTGGCGGGTTGACTGTTTTATGGTCGCTGAGCATCTGCTGTGGCTCCAGCAGCGTTACTGGAAAAGCCGCTACGCCATCTCCTTCCCTCGCCTGCGGCCCTGTGCAGGCGGCATTGAACCGGCATCGTTGATGGATGAACGTCAGTTGGTGCAGACCATCTGTGCTTTCCGCCTGTTCTCGCCGGATACCGAGCTGTCGCTGTCGACGCGTGAGTCGCCGTGGTTCCGCGACTGCGTGGTTCCGCTGGCGATCAATAACGTCAGCGCCTTCTCCAAAACGCAGCCCGGCGGCTACGCCGATAATCACCCTGAGCTTGAGCAGTTTTCGCCGCACGATGGCAGGACGCCTGAGGAAGTGGCCAGCGCGCTCGCCGCTCGCGGGCTTCAGCCGGTATGGAAAGATTGGGATAGCTGGTTGGGGCGTGGCGCCCAGCGCTAAAAATCGTCTACACTTATTCACGGCGGCGCAAATTGACGTCGCCCTGCTCTTAATTTTGACGAAAGAATATTTCATAAAAACCGGCTGGTACTAGCAATTTAATCTATAGATGTAGATTAAATACTCATATTTAATTCAATACCGTATAATTATTAAGTCATAAATATGTGTGTGATATTGCCGTACCAGTCTTCGCTGGTTTTCTGCAATTTTCCCCAGGAATGGAAACCATGATGAGTTCTCACAGCAGAAGGCTGTCATTTACCACACCAATCTTTATTAGCTTTGCCGGCATTATTCTGTGCTTTGTCATCATTGCCACACTGGTTACGATTATTCAACGTAACGATATCATTCGTGATTATCATAGTATTAACCGCAATTTCACCCATAACCTCGCGGTCAATTACACCGAATCTATCCTGCACGAAAATGATTATATTCTGGGACGTGCTGCAACCTATTTGGCTCGCAACGATGAGCTAAACAGAATTGTGAATATTGACCCGGAACAGGGGCTGCAATCCATGATGCAGCTGCTGTCGATGATGCCGACAGTCTCGTCGCTGTCCGTCGCCGATGCCGAGGGCCACTATCTGCGAGCGCCGCAGGCGGTCGCGCGCCAGGACTCCCCCACGTTCAATGCTACCTCCCGCCCCTGGTTTGTGCACCAGGGGGATGCGGGTGTCTTTAGTCGCTACACTCAGCCCTATGTCGATTTCTTTACCCAACAGCAGACCGTGACGCTGGCAAAACCGGTTATCTCTACCGACGGAAAATTGAAGGGCACGCTGGCGTTCCACTTTGATTTAGCCGCCATGAGCCATACCCTGCGCCAGATGAGGCCGCCGGTACAGGGCGAATTCTTCGTGGTCAACCGCCAGGGCCAGGCGCTGCTGCATCCGGACAGCGGCAAGCTCTTCCAGGCGGTCGTTTCTGAGCAACTGCTTAGCGCTATGACGGCCGGTGAAGGTGAAGTGTTCGATAAGGCTCACCGGACCTGGTATTACTACTATTCGTTCACCAACCCCGACTGGTTCGTGATTTATAAGGTTTCAGGCCATACGCTCAGCCTACTTGCCCAGCATGAGAGTATCATCATTATGTGGGGCTTCGCGCTGGCAGGCCTGATTATCATCACCTTCGGCCTGTATTTACGTCACGCTTCCCGCGGCATTCTGATGAATATCATCAACGCGATTAAGACGGGCGATACCAACCGCGCCCCGGGTCTTGAAGTGATGCTACATAAAGCCATTGAAACCAACAAAGAACGCGAGCAGGCCTACGTTCGCCAGGCGACCGTCGATTCACTCACCGGCTGTAAGAACCGTTGGGCTTTTGATACCGACATCGCTGCGTTGATGAATGAACGTCAGTCATTTTCGCTGGCGCTGGTTGATATCGATAACTTTAAATCGATCAACGATACCTGGGGCCACCTCAGCGGTGATATCGTGCTGCGCAGCGTGGCTCGTCAAGGGATTGCCATTTTACAGGCACATGGTCTGTCGCTTTACCGCTACGGCGGCGAGGAGTTCGCGGTGATTTTCACTGCCGAGCATATCGCCGAGTCTGCCGCATTACTCGAATTGTGGCGGATAAACGTCGCCAACCGTACGTGGCGTGAAGAAGGCCTGCATGTCACCTTCAGCGCCGGGCTTGGCGAATGGCATATGGAAACGCTGGATCATCTGGTCTCCAGCGTCGATGAAGCACTCTATCGTGCCAAACGGCAGGGCAAAAACCGTATCGAGCGCACCTCAGAAGCCTGACGCTTTCCTCCTGTTATAGAAAACCCGCTTTGCGGGTTTTTTTATACCGTCATCGCATGAAAATGTAACCGGTTTCAGTTTTTTGAGACGATCTTTGTGATGGCTTACACACAATCGTCGCAAACCGGTTGTTGATCGTTTCAGCTCGCGATAAACATGAGTCATCACGGGTCATGAGGGAGCATTATGAAGAATATCGTTTTATGCTGCGCTGCAGGTATGTCCACCAGCATGCTGGTTCAACGTATGAAGGATGCAGCTCAGAAGAAAGGGGTTGAAGTCTCAATCAAAGCCGTACCAGTGGCCGAATTCAAAGCGAACATCAACGAAGCAGATATCGTTCTGCTCGGTCCGCAGGTGAAGTACGAGCAGGCTAAGCTACAGGCTCTGGCGGACCCTCTGGGCAAGAAAGTCGCGGTCATCGACATGATGGACTACGGCATGATGAAAGGCGACGTAGTGCTTGAGAAAGCCCTTAAGTTAATGGAGTGAGAAAGACGTGGAAGATTTAGAATCAATCATCATGGAACTGCTGGTCAACGCCGGTGCCGCACGTAGTTCTGCCTTAACCGCATTACAGCTGGCACGCAAAAGCGACTTCGAAGGCGCAGAAAAAGCGATGGAAGAATCCCGCGAGTTTGTCAAACTGGCTCACGGTATCCAGACTCAGCTGATCGGCATCGACGAAGGCACGGGCAAACTGCCGGTTAACCTGATTACCGTTCACTCTCAGGACCACCTGATGAACGCGATGGTTATCCAGGACCTGGCAACCGACATGATTGAGCTGTATCGCCGTATTCCACTGGTTAGCTAAGCGCACAACAACGGAATAGAAAAGGCACCCTATGGGGTGCCTTTTGCTTTTGTAGGCCGGATAAGGCGTTTACGCCGCCATCCGGCAATGTGTACTCCATGGATTGCCTGATGGCACTACGCTAATCAGGCCTACCGGAACCATAAAAAAGGCCAGTCCGAAGACTGGCCTTTTCAACTTATCGCACTAGCGTGAACGATCAGTCGTTATCAGAACCACCCAGACCTGCGTTCAGCAGTTCTGCCAGGCTCGCGGTCGCTTCTTCTGCGCTAACCTGCGGCGCAACGGAAACTTCACCCGCCGCACGGCGACGGATGCGATCCTGGTGGTACGCATAACCGGTACCGGCCGGGATCAGACGACCCACGATAACGTTCTCTTTCAGGCCGCGCAGTTCGTCGCGTTTGCCCGCAACGGCTGCTTCGGTCAGGACACGCGTGGTCTCCTGGAACGATGCTGCAGAGATGAACGACTCGGTTGCCAGAGACGCTTTGGTGATACCCAGCAGATCGCGGGAGAAGGTTGCGCCCACTTTGCCGTTCGCTTCCAGCTCGCGGTTAGCGATCTTGACGCGGGAGTATTCAACCTGCTCGCCTTCCAGGAAGTCGGAGCTACCCGCGCTTTCGATGGTGGCTTTACGCAGCATCTGACGAACGATAACTTCGATGTGTTTATCGTTAATCTTAACGCCCTGCAGACGGTATACGTCCTGAACTTCGTTAACGATATAACGAGTTACAGCATGTACGCCACGCAGACGCAGGATGTCGTGCGGCGCTTCCGGACCGTCGGAAACCACGTCACCACGTTCTACACGTTCACCTTCGAACACGTTGAGCTGACGCCATTTCGGAATCATCTCTTCGTAAGGTTCGCTACCGTCTACCGGAGTGATAACCAGGCGACGTTTCCCTTTGGTTTCTTTACCGAAGGAAATGATGCCGCTGATTTCAGCCAGGATTGCCGGCTCTTTCGGACGACGTGCTTCGAACAGGTCCGCAACGCGCGGCAGACCACCGGTGATGTCCTTGGTACCGCCGGATTCCTGCGGAACACGGGCCAGGGTGTCACCAGAACTGATCTGAACGCCATCATCCAGCTGAACAATCGCTTTACCCGGCAGGAAGTACTGAGCAGGCATATCGGTGCCTGGGATCAGAACGTCGTTGCCCTGAGCGTCAACAATTTTCAGTGCCGGACGCAGGTCTTTACCACCCGCAGTACGCTCTGCAGAATCCAGAACCACCAGAGAAGACAGACCGGTCAGCTCGTCGGTCTGACGAGTAATGGTCTGGCCGTCGATCATGTCAGTGAAGCGAACAAAACCGCTTACTTCGGTGATAACCGGCATGGTGTGCGGATCCCAGTTTGCAACGGTTTCACCGCCGGCAACCTGTTCGCCATCACCTTTCGCCATAACGGAGCCGTAAGGCACTTTATAGCTTTCTTTGGTACGACCGAATTCGTCGATCAGCTTCAGCTCGGTGTTACGGGAAGTGATAACCAGTTTACCGCTGGAGTTCACAACCGACTTCGCGTTGCTGAGCTTGATGCTACCTTTGTTCTTAACCTGGATGCTGGATTCAGCAGCCGCACGAGATGCCGCACCACCGATGTGGAACGTACGCATCGTCAGCTGTGTACCCGGCTCACCGATGGACTGTGCAGCGATAACGCCGATAGCCTCACCTTTGTTGATGATGTGGCCACGCGCCAGGTCACGACCGTAGCAGTGCGCACAGACACCAAAGTCGGTGTCACAGGATACAACGGAGCGAACCTTGACGGAGTCAACGGAGTTAACTTCCAGCAGGTCACACCACTGTTCGTTCAGCAGCGTGTTACGCGGAACCAGAATGTCTGCGGTACCCGG
This sequence comes from Kluyvera georgiana ATCC 51603, assembly GCF_001654985.1. Taxonomy (GTDB): domain Bacteria; phylum Pseudomonadota; class Gammaproteobacteria; order Enterobacterales; family Enterobacteriaceae; genus Kluyvera; species Kluyvera georgiana. Next base: position 10,717 of record NZ_LXEU01000060.1, on the reverse strand, counting down.
CTTCAGAACGTCTTCAGCAGTCACACGACCCAGTACGCGATCGCGCAGCGGCTCTTTAACATCACCACCCTCGATAACCGGGGTCATGGTGATGCCTTCCAGGGTGCCACAGTCGTCTTCAGTAACAACCAGATCCTGTGCAACGTCAACCAGACGACGCGTCAGATAACCGGAGTTCGCTGTTTTCAGTGCGGTATCCGCCAGACCTTTACGCGCACCGTGAGTAGAGATGAAGTACTGGAGTACGTTCAGACCTTCACGGAAGTTCGCGGTGATTGGCGTTTCGATGATGGAGCCATCTGGCTTCGCCATCAGACCACGCATACCTGCCAGCTGACGAATCTGTGCCGCAGAACCACGCGCACCGGAGTCGGCCATCATGTAGATGCTGTTGAAGGAAACCTGCTGCTCTTCTTCGCCGTTACGGTTAATAACGGTTTCAGTTTGCAGGTTGTCCATCATCGCTTTGGATACACGATCGTTCGCCGCAGCCCAGATATCGATAACTTTGTTATAGCGTTCGCCGGCGGTTACCAGACCAGACTGGAACTGTTCCTGAATCTCAGCAACTTCTGCTTCCGCTTCGCTGATGATTTCGTATTTCTTCTCCGGAATCACCATGTCGTCGATACCAACAGACGCACCTGAACGGGCTGCGTATGCAAAGCCGGTGTACATGGTCTGGTCAGCAAAGATAACGGTCGGTTTCAGGCCCAGAATGCGGTAACAGGTGTTCAGCATTTTGGAGATCGCTTTTTTACCCAGCGGCTGGTTCACGATAGTGAACGGCAGACCTTTAGGAACGATCATCCACAGAATGGCACGACCAACGGTAGTGTCTTTCAGTGAAGTTTTTGCTACGAACTCGCCGTTCTCGTCTTTTTCGTATTCAGTGATACGAACTTTAACGCGAGCGTGCAGTTCAGCCTGGCCAGAGCGGTACAGACGTTCCGCTTCTTTCGGGCCAGTCAGCACCATGCCTTCGCCTTTGGCGTTGATTTTGTCACGGGTCATGTAGTACAGACCCAATACCACGTCCTGAGACGGAACGATGATAGGCTCGCCGTTCGCCGGTGACAGGATGTTGTTGGTAGACATCATCAGCGCACGCGCTTCCAGCTGGGCTTCCAGCGTCAGCGGTACGTGAACAGCCATCTGGTCACCATCGAAGTCGGCGTTGTACGCCGCACAAACCAGCGGGTGCAGCTGGATAGCTTTACCTTCGATCAGTACCGGCTCAAATGCCTGGATACCCAGACGGTGCAGTGTTGGTGCACGGTTCAGCATTACCGGGTGTTCGCGGATCACTTCGTCCAGGATATCCCAAACGACAGCTTCTTCGCGCTCAACCATTTTCTTCGCGGCTTTGATGGTGGTGGCGAGGCCACGCAGTTCCAGCTTGCCGTAGATGAACGGTTTGAACAGCTCCAGCGCCATTTTCTTCGGCAGACCGCACTGATGCAGACGCAGGTATGGACCTACGGTGATTACAGAACGACCGGAGTAGTCAACACGCTTACCGAGCAGGTTCTGACGGAAACGACCCTGTTTACCTTTGATCATGTCGGCCAAAGATTTCAGAGGACGCTTGTTAGAACCGGTGATCGCACGACCGCGACGACCGTTATCCAGCAGGGCGTCGACCGCTTCCTGCAGCATACGTTTTTCGTTGCGTACGATGATGTCCGGCGCAGCCAGATCCAGCAGACGTTTCAGACGGTTGTTACGGTTAATGACGCGACGATACAGATCGTTCAGGTCAGAAGTCGCGAAACGACCACCATCCAGCGGAACCAGCGGACGCAGATCTGGCGGCAGAACCGGCAGAACGGTCAGGATCATCCACTCTGGCTTGTTGCCAGACTGTACGAACGCTTCCAGCAGTTTGATACGCTTGGTCAGCTTCTTACGCTTGGTTTCGGAGTTGGTTTCGTTCAGCTCTTCGCGCAGAGTTTCACACTCTTGCTCCAGATCCATGCTCTTCAGCAGGGCCTGGATAGCTTCCGCACCCATCTTCGCGTCGAATTCGTCACCGAACTCTTCCAGCGCGTCCAGATACTGCTCTTCAGTCAGGATCTGTTGACGTTCCAGGTTGGTCATACCGCCTTCGATAACCACATAAGATTCGAAGTACAGTACGCGTTCGATATCGCGCAGCGGCATATCGAGCAGCAGACCGATACGGGACGGCAGCGATTTCAGGAACCAGATGTGCGCAGTTGGACATGCCAGCTCGATGTGGCCCATGCGCTCACGACGCACTTTGGTCTGGGTCACTTCAACGCCGCACTTCTCACAGATCACACCGCGGTGTTTCAGGCGCTTGTACTTACCGCACAGGCACTCGTAGTCTTTTACCGGCCCGAAGATACGGGCGCAGAAAAGGCCGTCACGCTCAGGTTTGAACGTACGGTAGTTGATGGTTTCCGGCTTTTTAACTTCACCGAAAGACCATGAACGGATCATGTCTGGCGAAGCCAGAGCAATTTTGATCGCATCAAACTCTTCGGTTTTAGTCTGCGCTTTCAGAAACTTTAATAAATCTTTCACGGATTTGCTCCCGTCGGAGTTAGCACAATCCACTGCCGGGAATGACCCCGGCAGCAGTGACCTGTTTGAGCGAGGATTACTCGTCTTCCAGTTCGATGTTGATGCCCAGCGAGCGGATTTCTTTCAACAGTACGTTGAAGGATTCCGGCATGCCCGGTTCCATCTGATGGTTGCCATCTACGATGTTCTTATACATCTTAGTACGGCCGTTCACGTCATCAGACTTAACGGTGAGCATTTCTTGCAGGGTGTAGGCGGCGCCGTAAGCTTCCAGCGCCCACACTTCCATCTCCCCGAAGCGCTGACCACCGAACTGCGCCTTACCACCCAGCGGCTGCTGAGTAACCAGGCTGTAAGAACCGGTGGAACGCGCGTGCATCTTGTCGTCGACCAGGTGGTTCAGTTTCAGCATGTACATGTAACCTACGGTTACCGGACGCTCGAACTGTTCACCGGTACGGCCGTCGAACAGGGTGATCTGACCGGAAGTCGGCAGGTCGCCCAGCTGCAGCAGTTCTTTAATTTCCGCTTCTTTCGCACCGTCGAATACCGGCGTTGCGATCGGCATACCTTTACGCAGGTTTTCAGCCAGACGCAGAACTTCATCATCGCTGAAGGTGCTCAGGTCGACTTTCTGACGAACGTCTGCGCCCAGATCGTAAGCACGCTGGATGAACTCGCGCAGTTTGGCGACTTCCTGCTGCTGTTTCAGCATGGCGTTGATCTTATCGCCGATACCTTTCGCAGCCATACCCAGGTGGGTTTCAAGGATCTGACCGATGTTCATACGCGATGGTACGCCCAGCGGGTTCAGAACGATATCTACCGGCGTACCGTTAGCATCGTGCGGCATATCTTCGATCGGGTTGATCTTGGAGATAACACCCTTGTTACCGTGACGACCTGCCATTTTGTCACCAGGCTGGATACGGCGTTTAACGGCCAGGTATACCTTAACAATCTTCAGCACGCCCGGTGCCAGATCGTCGCCTTGGGTGATTTTGCGGCGTTTCGCTTCAAGTTTCTTCTCAAACTCGTGCTTCAGTTCGTCGTACTGTTCAGCCAGCTGTTCCAGCTGATTCTGTTTCTCTTCGTCGGTCAGGCCGAGTTCTAACCAGCGGTCACGCGGCAGTTTGTCGAGCTTCTCAGCTTCAACACCACCGGCAACCAGCACAGCGTAGATACGGCTGAACAGGCCAGCTTCGAGGATCTGCAGTTCTTCAGACAGGTCTTTCTTAGCCTGCTTCAGCTGCATCTCTTCAATTTCCAGCGCACGTTTGTCTTTTTCTACGCCATCGCGAGTAAAGACCTGAACATCGATAACGGTACCGGAAACGCTGTTTGGTACGCGCAGAGAAGAGTCTTTAACGTCAGACGCTTTCTCACCGAAGATCGCACGCAGCAGCTTCTCTTCTGGGGTCAGCTGGGTTTCACCTTTCGGCGTTACCTTACCAACCAGAATGTCGCCACCGGTCACTTCTGCACCAATGTAAACGATACCGGATTCATCCAGTTTGGAGAGCGCAGCTTCACCCACGTTCGGGATGTCAGCGGTGATCTCTTCCGGCCCCAGCTTGGTGTCACGGGACACACAGGCCAGTTCCTGAATGTGGATGGTGGTGAAACGGTCTTCCTGAACCACACGCTCGGATACGAGGATGGAGTCTTCGAAGTTGTAACCGTTCCATGGCATGAATGCCACGCGCATGTTCTGACCCAGCGCCAGTTCACCCAGGTCGGTGGACGGGCCATCTGCCAGCACGTCGCCGCGCTCGATTGGCTCCCCCAGAGACACGCAAGGCATCTGGTTAATACAGGTGTTCTGGTTAGAACGGGTGTATTTGGTCAGGTTGTAGATGTCGATACCCGCTTCGCCCGGATACATCTCGTCTTCGTTAACTTTGATAACGATACGGGAAGCATCGACGTACTGAACGGTACCGCCACGCTTAGCAACTGCAGTAACACCGGAGTCGACGGCTACAGCACGTTCCATACCGGTACCAACCAGCGGCTTATCAGCGCGCAGAGTCGGAACCGCCTGACGTTGCATGTTCGCACCCATCAATGCACGGTTGGCGTCATCGTGTTCCAGGAACGGGATCAGGGACGCACCGACGGATACCACCTGCTGGGTGGATACGTCCATGTAGTCAACCTGGTCGCGGCTGAACAAGCTGGATTCGCCTTTGCTACGGCAGGTAACCAGATCTTCTACAAAGTGGCCTTCGTCATCCAGGTTGGAGTTCGCCTGAGCGATAACGTAGTTGCCTTCTTCGATAGCAGACAGGTAATGAATTTCGTCGGTTACAACACCGTCGGTCACTTTACGGTACGGAGTCTCAAGGAAGCCGTATTCGTTAGTCTGTGCGTACACGGACAGGGAGTTGATCAGACCGATGTTCGGACCTTCAGGCGTTTCGATTGGACATACGCGACCGTAGTGAGTCGGGTGTACGTCTCGAACTTCGAAGCCTGCGCGTTCACGGGTCAAACCGCCTGGGCCGAGTGCGGAGATACGACGTTTGTGCGTAATCTCAGACAGCGGGTTGTTCTGGTCCATAAACTGAGACAGCTGGCTGGAACCAAAGAACTCTTTCACTGCTGCGGAAATCGGCTTGGCGTTGATCATATCCTGAGGCATCAGGGTATCCAGATCGCCCAGAGACAGACGCTCTTTCACCGCACGCTCTACACGTACCAGGCCAACGCGGAACTGGTTTTCCGCCATTTCGCCTACGGAACGGATACGACGGTTGCCGAGGTGGTCGATGTCATCGACTTCGCCTTTACCGTTACGGATATCGATGAGCTTCTTCATCACTTCAATGATGTCGTCTTTGCTCAGGATACCGGAACCTTCGATTTCGTCGCGCAGCAGAGAACGGTTGAACTTCATACGACCAACCGCAGACAGGTCATAGCGGTCTTCGGAGAAGAACAGGTTCTCGAACAGGCTTTCAGCAGCTTCACGAGTCGGCGGCTCACCAGGGCGCATCATGCGGTAGATTTCTACCAGCGCGCTCAGACGATCGTTGGTTGGGTCGACGCGTACAGTTTCAGAAATGTAGGCGCCGTGGTCCAGATCGTTAGTGAACAGCGTTTCGATACGCTTGTGGCCAGACTGGCTCAGCTTAGCCAGCAGATCCAGGCTCAGCTCCATGTTGGCCGGGCAGATCAGCTCGCCGGTAGATTCGTCAACGTAGTCTTTAGAAGCGACTTTGCCAGCGATGTACTCAACCGGAACTTCGATATGTTTGATATCGTCTTTTTCCAGCTGGCGAATGTGGCGCGCAGTAATACGGCGGCCTTTTTCAACGTACACTTTACCGTTGGCTTCAATGTCGAAGGAGGCGGTTTCGCCACGCAGACGTTCTGGAATCAGCTCCATCTGCAGCTTGTTGTCGCGAATTTCGAAGACAACTTTTTCAAAGAACAGGTCAAGGATCTGCTCAGTGGTGTAGTTCAGTGCACGCAGAATGATGGTCGCAGGCAGTTTACGGCGACGGTCGATACGTACGAACAGGTTGTCCTTCGGATCGAATTCGAAGTCCAGCCAGGAACCACGGTAAGGAATGATGCGCGCGTTATACAGCACTTTACCCGAAGAGTGGGTTTTGCCTTTGTCGGAGTCAAAGAAGACGCCTGGGCTACGATGCAGCTGAGAAACGATAACACGCTCAGTACCGTTGATAACAAAGGTACCGTTGTCGGTCATGAGCGGAATTTCGCCCATGTAGACTTCTTGTTCTTTAATGTCTTTTACGGTGCCTTCCGGCGCTTCGCGCTCGTAGATCACCAGACGCAGTTTTACGCGCAGCGGTGCGGAATAGGTCACGCCACGGATCTGACATTCCTGAACGTCAAAGACAGGTTCGCCAAGACGGTAGCTGACGTATTGCAGCTCGGAGTTACCGCTGTAGCTTTTAATCGGGAATACGGAACGGAAAGCCGCTTCCAGACCATACTGACCTTCAGGATCTTGCTCGATAAACTTCTGGAACGAGTCAAGCTGGATAGAAAGGAGATATGGGACATCCAGTACTTGTGGACGTTTACCAAAATCCTTACGAATACGTTTTTTCTCGGTATAGGAGTAAACCATAGGGTTCCTCAGCTCGCTGACAAGTCGACGCATCTGTCCATGGGCAGACAGTTTGTGCAACACTATTTTGTTGACCGGAAAATGGAACACTTTCCGCAATACCTGTTGCTATCACGCTTAAACCATTTCATTGCGATTTACACAGAGCGAGCACCCTGTCGCAATATATTAAGTCGTCGATAGAAACATGCATTGTCAGGACAACCAGTAGTCAAACAGTGTGAAATGCTACTGGCGCCATACAGCGCAAAATGGCTGGTGACTAAAAAGTCACCAGCCATCGGCCTGATTACTCAGGCTTCAACCAGAAAAGTTGGCTTATTTAACTTCAACTTCAGCGCCAGCTTCTTCCAGAGATTTTTTCAGTGCTTCAGCGTCATCTTTGCTCACGCCTTCTTTCAGAGCGGCCGGAGCAGATTCTACCAGGTCTTTAGCTTCTTTCAGACCCAGGCCAGTTGCGCCACGTACTGCTTTGATTACAGCAACTTTGTTAGCGCCAGCAGCTTTCAGAATTACGTCGAATTCAGTTTTTTCTTCAGCAGCTTCAGCCGGGCCAGCAGCTACAGCTACAGCAGCAGCAGCGGAAACACCGAATTTTTCTTCCATTGCAGAGATCAGCTCAACAACGTCCATTACGGACATAGCGGATACTGCTTCAATGATTTGATCTTTAGTGATAGACATTTAAATTGTTCCTGAATATCAGAATAAGTTTATACGTAAGCAGATGCTTTACAAAGATAACTGCGATTAAGCAGCTTCTTTCGCATCGCGTACAGCAGCCAGAGTGCGAACCAGTTTGCCAGCCGAAGCTTCTTTCATGGTTGCCATCAGGCGTGCAATTGCTTCTTCGTAGGTCGGCAGAGTTGCCAGGCGGTCGATCTGAGACGCCGGGATCAGCTCACCTTCAAAGGCTGCAGCTTTGACCTCAAATTTTGCATTCGCTTTCGCGAACTCTTTGAACAGACGAGCAGCAGCGCCCGGGTGTTCCATAGAGTATGCAATCAGGGTCGGACCAACAAACGTGTCTTTCAGGCACTCGAACTGAGTACCTTCAACGACGCGACGCAGCAGGGTGTTACGAACAACACGCATGTATACGCCAGCTTCACGACCTGCTTTACGCAGTTCAGTCATTTTATCTACAGTTACGCCACGGGAATCCGCAACTACTGCAGACAGCGCGCCTTTGGCTACTTCGCTGACTTCAGCAACAATCGCTTGTTTGTCTTGAAGATTTAAAGCCATTAGCTTTGCTCCTGGATGTTTGCCAGAGCTTATGCTCTGGAACTCACTTCACTCATCTCAACGAGAAGAGCGTCTTAATACGGTGAGCAGAAACAAGCCAAAGAGTACTTTAAAAAATAATCTTAGCGTTCTGTCACCGTCTACGCAGGGGATTAAGTTTCTTGCGAAACACCTGCGGTCTTCGACGGAGGCCTGGATAGGCCAGGCTCCAACGAACAAATCTTTTTAGCCGCTAACTTTTGTTAGCAAACGTGGGGGTAAGATTGTAGACAAAATCACCGCCCACGTAAAGGCATTAGTTTGCAGCAGCGCTCAGGCCAGCCTGGTCAACTGCAACACCCGCACCCATGGTGGTGGAGATGCTAACTTTCTTGATGTACACGCCTTTCGCCTGAGTTGGTTTTGCTTTTTTCAGCGCAACCAGCAGAGCTTCCAGGTTTTCTTTCAGTTTGTCAGCGTCAAAGTCCACTTTACCGATGGTGGTGTGGATGATGCCGTTTTTGTCGTTACGGTAACGAACCTGACCCGCTTTAGCGTTCTTAACCGCTTCAGCAACGTTCGGAGTTACGGTACCAACTTTCGGGTTTGGCATCAGGCCGCGCGGGCCCAGAACCTGACCCAGTTGGCCAACAACGCGCATTGCATCCGGGGAAGCAATAACAACGTCGAAGTTCATTTCGCCTTTCTTGATCTGTTCAGCCAGATCTTCCATACCTACCAGCTCAGCGCCAGCAGCTTTAGCTGCTTCAGCGTTCGGGCCCTGGGTAAATACGGCAACGCGAACAGAACGGCCAGTACCGTGCGGCAGTACAGTTGCACCACGTACGTTCTGGTCAGATTTACGAGCGTCGATGCCGAGGTTAACGGCAACGTCAACGCTTTCGTTGAATTTAGCAGTGGCCAGCTCTTTCAGCAGAGAGATAGCTTCGTTGATGTCGTACTGTTTAGTTGCATCAACTTTTTCACGGATCACGCGCATACGCTTGGTCAGTTTAGCCATTTCTTAGTCCTCCACTACCAGGCCCATGGAACGTGCAGTACCTTCGATGGAGCGAGTCATCGCTTCAATGTCGGCACCGGTCATGTCGGCAGCTTTGGTCTGCGCGATTTCCTGCAGCTGAGCGCGGGAAATTTTACCTACTTTGTCTTTGTTCGGCTTACCGGAACCAGACTTAATACCAGCCGCTTTCTTCAGCAAAACTGCTGCCGGAGGCGTTTTGGTAATGAAGGTGAAAGAACGGTCAGCGTAAACTGTGATAACAACCGGAATCGGCAGACCTTTTTCGATGGAATCAGTCTTCGCGTTGAACGCTTTGCAGAATTCCATGATGTTAACACCCTGTTGACCCAGAGCAGGACCAACCGGCGGACTCGGGTTTGCCATACCAGCTGCAACCTGCAGCTTAACGTAGGCTTGGACTTTCTTAGCCATTCTAAAATCCTCTAATTGGGTAATAGCGCCTCAAGGAGGCTCCCCGTGAATAAAAATCGTTTTACAGGCCGTGGCCCATAAAAACAAAAGGCGCGAAATTGTATGTCAATTTCGCGCCCTATGCAACGATTAGATCGATGCTTTTTTGATCGCAGCCTTACGCTTTCTCAACCTGGGCGAAGTCAAGCTCTACCGGGGTCGCACGACCGAAGATAGATACAGATACTTTCAGGCGAGACTTCTCGTAATCCACTTCTTCAACCACGCCGTTGAAGTCAGCGAACGGACCGTCACTAACGCGAACCATTTCACCCGGTTCAAACAGCGTTTTCGGACGCGGCTTATCACCAACCTGCTGCAGGCGGTTCATAATCGCATCAACTTCTTTGTCGCTGATTGGCGCCGGACGGTCAGAGGTACCGCCGATAAAGCCCATTACGCGCGGAACGCTGCGCACCAGGTGCCAGCTCGCGTCGTTCATCACCATCTGAACTAATACGTAGCCAGGGAAGAATTTGCGCTCGCTCTTACGACGCTGGCCGCCACGGATTTCAACCACTTCTTCGGTCGGAACCATGACTTCGCCAAACAGCTCTTCCATGTTGTGTAATTTGATATGCTCGCGCAGCGAAGTCGCTACACGGCCTTCAAAACCGGAAAACGCCTGAACGACGTACCAACGCTTTTTAGGTGCTTCAGACATCTTAGAACCTCAGGCCAGTGATAAAGGATACCAGGCGAACCAGAATACCATCCAGTCCCCACAGGATCAGTGACATTACCGCAGTGACCGCAGCAACGATCAGCGTAGTGTGCAGCGTTTCCTGGCGAGTCGGCCAAATCACCTTACGAACTTCCGTTCTCGCTTCACGAGCAAACGCAACGGTCGCTTTGCCTTTCGTCGTCAACAGCGCGACACCACCCGCTGCAGCAATAATAATTACTACGGCCAGCGCACGCAGCGGCAGCATCATGTCGCGATAAAGGTAGTTACCCACAATTGCGACAATCAGCAATACGGCAACAACGACCCACTTCATCGCTTCCAGGCCGCGCCCGCTCCCTTGAGCTTCGGTATTCGCACTCATAAACCAACCTGTCAGAAGTATTCTACAAACATTTCCACCCCGCGATTGCGAGGCGATCCAAACCGAAATAAGTTTCGGACTAAACGCCCTCTACAGAGCCTGTCTCAGCAATGATTATGGCAAAAATAATCACTGATGAGCCAGGTTCTGGTTCGACAGCGTACAAAAAGGGCATCAAATGATGCCCTTTTATTGCGCATTGCGTCAAATGTTATCAGCAATTAGCTCATTACTTTGGCAACAACGCCCGCGCCAACGGTACGGCCGCCTTCACGGATTGCGAAACGCAGACCA
>NZ_LXEU01000059.1 GCF_001654985.1 Kluyvera georgiana ATCC 51603 | reverse complement strand
AACCTGACGACCCAGCAGGATGTGCTCACGAGTCTGCGGCATCGGGCCGTCAGTCGCAGCAACAACCAGGATCGCGCCGTCCATCTGCGCAGCACCGGTGATCATGTTTTTAACATAGTCGGCGTGCCCCGGGCAGTCTACGTGCGCGTAGTGGCGAGTCGGGGTGTCGTATTCAACGTGGGAGGTGTTGATGGTGATACCACGAGCTTTTTCTTCCGGTGCGTTATCGATCTGGTCGAAAGCACGAGCAGCACCGCCGTAGGTTTTAGCCAGAACGGTAGTGATTGCAGCGGTCAGGGTAGTTTTACCATGGTCAACGTGGCCGATAGTACCGACGTTGACGTGCGGTTTGGTACGTTCAAATTTTTCTTTAGACATCGATAGTCCCTCTAATACACGGATAAATCGGTGATATCACCACATCAACCAGACAAAACGCCTGAATTGTTGAATGCTTGAATTTGAACAGAGAGAAATGGGAGGGAGAAGAGAAGTGGTGCTGATACCCAGAGTCGAACTGGGGACCTCACCCTTACCAAGGGTGCGCTCTACCAACTGAGCCATATCAGCACGTCTGGAGCGGGCAGCGGGAATCGAACCCGCATCATCAGCTTGGAAGGCTGAGGTAATAGCCATTATACGATGCCCGCATCCTAAAACTCGGCTACCCAGTTCTTTCTGTGCCAAAGGAAAGAGATCTCTCCCTTTCCTTTGTTTGAGCTAGTTATTTTACCAACCAACTCTGGCTTCGCAATGCTTAGCCTGAAAGTGGTGGTGGGGGAAGGATTCGAACCTTCGAAGTCTGTGACGGCAGATTTACAGTCTGCTCCCTTTGGCCGCTCGGGAACCCCACCTGATGGTGCCGACTACCGGAATCGAACTGGTGACCTACTGATTACAAGTCAGTTGCTCTACCTACTGAGCTAAGTCGGCATCAAGTAGCGCGCATTCTATGGAGACATGCGGTGACATGCAACTAAAAAATTGCATAAAATGTTCTATCGCTCACGTTTTGTGCATTTGCGCGTAAAAACTCAGCAAAACGTCTTTTTTACGTCCAAAAATCTCGCCGTGAATCGATAGTCTCGCGATGCTTTACTCGTCTTTAACGATATCCAGAGCAAAAGTTTAGGCTGGATAGCGTAGATTTTCACATTGTCTTCTATTAGTACTCTTTCTTCATTAATGGCAAATCGCCTGGTTGAGAACAAACTGTGGCGTTTTCTCACGAAAGCACCACTAATTTGGATTTTTTCTTCTTTTTCTCTTCTACCTGGTGTTAACCTCCTGCCCATTGTCCTGATTAACTGAATGTGAAGCGTCGCGTGCAGTCAGCGTGGTAGCCAGAACATGCTTATGAGAAAACAAGAGCAAACGTTAATGACACCTTATCTACAGTTCAATCGTAGCCAGTGGGCAGCGCTGCGCGATTCCGTGCCAATGACCCTGACTGAAGGCGAAATTACGCGCTTAAAAGGTATCAACGAAGATCTGTCGCTGGAGGAAGTGGCGGAGATCTATTTGCCTTTGTCACGTTTATTGAACTTCTATATTAGTTCTAACCTGCGCCGCCAGGCGGTGCTGGAGCAGTTCCTCGGCACTAACGGCCAACGCATTCCTTATATCATCAGTATTGCCGGCAGCGTGGCGGTCGGGAAAAGTACAACCGCGCGCGTGTTACAGGCGCTGCTTAGTCGTTGGCCGGAACACCGCCGCGTCGAGCTGATCACCACCGACGGTTTCCTGCATCCTAACGAGGTGCTTAAAGAGCGCGGTCTGATGAAGAAGAAAGGCTTCCCGCAGTCGTATGATATGCACCGACTGGTGAAGTTCGTTTCTGACCTGAAATCTGGCGTACCGAACGTTACCGCGCCGGTCTATTCGCATCTGATTTATGACGTTATTCCTGACGGCGATAAAACGGTCACTCATCCGGACATTCTCATTCTTGAGGGATTAAACGTTCTGCAGAGCGGGATGGATTATCCGCACGATCCGCATCATGTATTTGTGTCTGACTTCGTTGATTTTTCTATTTATGTTGATGCGCCAGAAAAATTATTACAGTCGTGGTATATCAATCGTTTCCTGAAATTCCGTGAAGGGGCTTTTACTGACCCGGATTCTTATTTCCATAACTATGCGCAGCTTTCCGAAGAAGAAGCCATTAACGTCGCGACATCACTTTGGAATGAAATTAACCTACGGAATTTAAACGAAAATATCCTACCAACGCGTGAGCGTGCAAGTTTAATTCTGACGAAAAGCGCTAACCACTCCGTTGAACAAGTGCGTTTGCGGAAATAAATGAGATAAAAGAAAAGGGAGCCGAAGCTCCCTTTTTTATTCGGCGCTGCGCAGCGAAATCTCACCGCCCATCCACGGTTTAATTACCCCATCTTGCTCAAGTAATAACGCTCCTTGAGTATCAATGCCGCGGGAAATACCGAAGATTTCTTTATCACCGATAATGAGTTTCACCGGCCGATTAATAAAGTTATCCAATTTATCCCAGCGTGAGAGATATGGCGTCAGGCCCTCCTGCTCGAAGAGATGCAATGCTTCATGTAACTCATTAATCAAGCGTGCGGCCAGAACGTTACGATCGATGGTGATCCCTGCTTCCTGGAGGTTGATCCAACCCTGATTAATCACATCGTTTTCAACACGACGCATCACCAGGTTAATACCGGCGCCAATGACGATTTGCGCGGCATCGCCGGTCTTACCGGTCAGCTCCACGAGAATACCCGATAGTTTACGGTCATTCAGATACAGGTCATTTGGCCATTTCACCCGCACTTTATCCGCACCGAGCTCCTGAAGGACTTCTGCCATCACAATACCGATCGCCAGGCTCAGGCCAATCGCGGCGGCGGGCCCCTGCTCTAAACGCCAGTACATGGAAAGATACAGGTTAGCGCCAAACGGTGAGAACCATTTACGGCCGCGACGACCACGGCCCGCCTGCTGGTATTCGGCGACGCAAGCATCACCGGACTTCAGCTCACCGATACGGTCAAGCAGATACTGATTGGTCGAATCGATAACCGGGAGAACGGCGACATCACCGTAATCAACTGCGCCGCGAATACGTTCAGCATCCAACAGTTGTATAGGTTCCGGTAAGCTATAGCCTTTACCTGGTACGGTGAAGACATCTACTCCCCAGTCACGCAGCGTCTGGATATGTTTATTAATCGCCGCGCGGCTCATACCCAGCGTTTCACCTAACTGCTCGCCGGAGTGAAAATCGCCATCGGCCAGCAGTGAGATAAGCGTTAATGGCACCGTATTGTCTTTCATTGAATCACCTCTACCGCGTTCACTTCACCCGTAGTACCAATAAAGCGAACTTCAGGTTCCAGCCAGACGTTAAATTTGTCGCCCACCTGCTGGCGAACATAATGAGCCAGCTTCACCACATCGCCACTCTGGGCGTTATTGACGTTCACCAGTACCAGTGCCTGCTGTTGGTGTACCGCTGCGCCCCCCTCAACGTGGCCTTTCAACTGACACTGATCGATAAGCCAGCCAGCAGCTAACTTAACGCTACCGTCCGCCTGCGGGTAATGCGGTGCTTTCGGGAAGTTTGCCAGCAGCGCCTGTGCGTATTCTGCACTCACCACGGGGTTTTTAAAGAAGCTGCCCGCGTTGCCATTAACCTTAGGATCCGGCAGTTTGCTCATGCGCATATGGCAGACTGAATCGAAAACCTCACGCGGAGTGACGGTTTGCGGATCCAGGCGTGTAAGGTCACCGTAAGTCAGTACCGGATGCCATGCTTTGGCCAGGCAGAAGCCAACAGCAACAATCGCAAAACGCTCCTGATAAGCATGCTTGAAGATGCTATCCCGGTAACCAAACTGACATTCTGTGGCGCTGAGGCGTTTGCGCTCTCCGGTTGCCAACTCAATACAGTCGACATATTCGCAGACGTGCTGTAATTCGACGCCGTAGGCGCCGATATTCTGAATAGGGGATGAGCCCGCGCAGCCTGGGATCAGGGCAAGGTTTTCCAGGCCGGGCATATTGTTATCCAGCGCATATCGCACTAGCTGATGCCAGTTTTCACCTGCACCGACGTGTAGATGCCAGGCATCAGCGGTTTCATTCACCTCAATGCCTTTGAGGCGGTTAAGGATCACGGTACCGGAATAGTCTTCCAGAAACAGGACATTGCTTCCTTCACCCAGGATCATGACCGGCTGCCCTTCACGGGTTGCTTTCTGCCAGGCGCTCAATAGTTGTTGTTCATTTTCAGCGCATACGATGTGCTTTGCACAGTGGTCAATGCCGAAGGTATTCCAGGGTTTTAGGGAGTGAGTCATAGCTGCTTTCCTGATGCTAAATCGGCGATAGTTTACCGTATCTGCGTGGGGAAGGCTTGCGGTTATATGTAGGAACAGGTTCAGGTAAATTAGGCGCAGAAGGAATAGAGAGGAAAAAAGTGGAGTATTGTGCATCACTTGCACGTAACT
>NZ_LXEU01000058.1 GCF_001654985.1 Kluyvera georgiana ATCC 51603 | reverse complement strand
GGCGGCTTGTTTGCCGTTGTTCCGTGTCAGTGGGGCCGCATTATAGGGAGAAATTGAGAACCCGCAAGCAGAAATATAAAAAAAACTTTTGCTCGCTCACTTTCCAGGCAACATGCCGAATTCACACCCTATTTGTGCGAAAGTTGCACGATTTCTTTGGCGAAATCGGCCACCTGCCCCCAATCGGTATAAACCACTTCTTTACTGGTATCCGTTTCACCACCGGTCATCTTCATAATTAAACGAATCATAAAGCGATCGAACCAGCCGTAGCGTGGATAACGTAGCGCCCCGGCAAAGACCGCGCAGGCATCCGGTTGCCATGGCGAGCGCAGCAGGAACTTGCGCGTATAGCTGTTCGTCTGCGGTGAACGCTTCTCCGGCTTGCGCGCCACCAGGTTTACCGCAAAGAACGCACTCGGTATCGCCTGCAGCGCCGCCGCATGTTTTTTCACGAAACGATCAAGGGCCGGATGGAAATGCCCATAGCGAATAGACGCACCGATAATCACGCGATCGTACTGCGTCCAGTCCACATTGTCCGTCCGATTCAGATCCACCATTGCCGTCTCGACATCCAGCTCGCTGAGCTGCGAACAGAGATAAGCAGCAATTTCACGCGTCTGCCCATCACGGGTAGAAAAGAGCATTAATGTTTTCAACGCCGACTCCTGTTATTCGCGCCAGAATGTTGGGGTAAACAGCACCAGCAGCGTAAAGACTTCCAGACGACCAAACAGCATGTTCGCGATCAGGATCCACTTCGCCACCGGGTTCATGCTAGCAAAGTTATCTGCCACCACGCCCAGCCCTGGCCCCAGGTTATTCAGCGTCGCCACCACGGAAGCAAACGCCGAGAAATCGTCGACGCCGGTGGCGATGATCGCCAGCATGCTAATAATGAAGACCAGCGCATAGGCGGAGAAGAATCCCCATACCGCCTCAAGAATACGTTCCGGCAGCGCACGGTTGCCCAGCTTAATACTGTAGACCGCGTTCGGGTGAACAAGGCGCTTAAGTTCTCGGTTCCCCTGCTTGAACAGCAGCAGAATACGAATCACCTTCAGGCCACCACCGGTTGAACCGGCACAGCCACCAATAAATGCAGAGCATAAAAGAAGAACCGGTAGGAACAGCGGCCAGCGCGCGATACTGTCGGTCGTAAAGCCGGCGGTGGTCGCCATCGACACCACCTGGAAGAAGGCCTGGTTGAGCGTTGTCACCGCCGAAGCATAGATATTATGGAACCACAGCACCAGCGTACAGATCACCACCAGCGTCAGCTGCACGCCGATAAACATACGGAATTCCGGGTCGCGCCAGTACACCTTCAGACTACGCCCGCTTAATAAAGAGAAGTGCAGGCCGTAGTTACAGCCAGAGATCAGCAGGAAGATAGCAATAATGGTGTTAATCGTCGGACTATCAAAGAAACCCACGCTGGCATCATGCGTCGAGAAGCCGCCGATCGCGATAGTGGCAAAACTGTGGCCGATCGCATCAAACGCCGGCATCCCGGCAAACCACAGCGCCAGCGCGCAGGCTACGGTCAACAGAACATAGATAAGCCACAGGGTTTTCGCCGTTTCAGCGATACGCGGGCGCATCTTGTTGTCTTTTAGCGGCCCGGGCATTTCTGCTCTGTAGAGCTGCATCCCCCCGACCCCGAGGATAGGCAGAATTGCCACCGCCAGCACAATGATCCCCATCCCGCCGAACCATTGCAGCATTTGCCGGTAGAAGAGTATCGCGTGAGGTAATGAATCCAGCCCCACCAGCGTGGTCGCCCCGGTGGTGGTTAAGCCAGAGAACGATTCAAAGAACGCATCGGTCACCGTCAGGTTCGGCTGCTCGGAGAAGATAAACGGCAGCGCACCCACGCTGCCCAGCACCGTCCAGAACAGAACGACAATCAGAAAGCCTTCGCGTGATTTCAGCTCGCGTTTTTCACGACGGTTTGGCCACCACAGCAGGGAACCAATCACCAGCGCGACGAAAAAGGTCTGGGTAAATGCGCGCCCGGCGCCATCGCGGTAAATCAAAGCCACTAATCCCGGCAGGATCATTGTCCCCGAGAATAAGATGACCAGAAGTCCAACAATTCGAGTAATGGCACGAAACTGCATGTCCGGCGCGTCCTTTGATAATCAATAAAGTCAGGAGGGGGATTATTCGTCAATCGCTAACAAATGCAATGAACCACGGCTAAAATCGGCCAGCCTTGCGGAAAAATCCGCCACTTTCGCCTGCGGAAGCGCCACGCGAAGCTGTACCGAGGCCTGATAGTCGCTGTCGACTATCTGTCCCGCATATTGCTCCACCAGCCCCTCAACGCCCGCCAACTGTCCGTATTCGCATAACAGAGTATATTCGGTTAACGGCACCTTGATCTCTGTCGCCAGCAGATTCAGCGCCTGCTGCACCCCGCCGCCATAGGCTTTCACCAACCCACCGGTACCCAATAAGATACCGCCGTAGTAGCGCACCACTACGGCGGTAATTTCACCAATGCCGCTGCCCATCAGCTGAGCGAGCATCGGTTTACCGGCCGTACCCGCCGGTTCACCGTCATCAGAGAAACCCAGTTGCTGCGAGTCGTCCGGCCTACCCGCTACCCACGCCACGCAATGGTGACGGGCATCCGGGTGTTCAGCGCGAACCGACTCGACGAACGCTTTGGCCGCTTCCACCCCGTCGGTATGCGCCAACAGGGTGATAAAACGGCTCTTCTTGATCTCTTCAACGAAGGTGACCGGCTCCGCCGGTATTCGCCAGCTTTCCATTACGCCAGCTTCAGGTCACGCGTCATATTTTCGATATTGTTCTCGTGGATCACCACGTTATCTTCAATACGAATGCCGCCAAACGGCTTCAGCGCTTCGATTTTCTGCCAATTGAAGTGCTTGCTGAACTGGCCTTCGCGCCACGGCGCAAGCAGAGATTCAATGAAGTAGATACCCGGCTCAATGGTCAGCACCATACGCGGCTCCAGCACTCGGGTGCAGCGCAGATACGGATATTTAGACGGCGCTGCCAGGTGCGTACCGCTATCATCCTGCATAAAGCCCGCAACATCATGTACCTGCAGACCTAGTGGGTGACCAATGCCGTGTGGCATAAATGGCCCGGTCAGATCGTTGTCGACCATGGCTTCTTCACTCATGTCGGTGACGATCTGATGTTTACGCAGCAGTTTGGCAATGCGCTGATGGAACTGAATATGGTAATCCACATAGCTCGTCCCCGCTTTTATGGTGGCGATCAGCGCCAGTTGCTCGGCGTTAACGTCTTTTACCAGGTGCGCGTAGTCGTTATCGCTGTGCGCCGCCCAGGTACGGGTCAGGTCAGCCGCGTAGCCGTTATACTCCGCCCCGGCGTCCAGCAGGAAGCTGCGCATTTCGGATGGCGCGCGGTGATCCAGCTTGGTGTAGTGCAGCACGGCCGCATGTTCGTTCAGCGCCACGATGTTGCCGTACGGGACATCGGTATCACGGTGGCCGGTGGCGGTCAGATAGGCCTGGTTGATATCAAACTCGCTCATGCCGGAACGGAACGCTTCTTCCGCGGCACGGTGGCCATTCACCGCCATCTTCTGCGCTTCGCGCATGCACGCCAGTTCGTAATCCGTTTTATAGGAGCGATAGTAGTGCAGGTAATCAATAACCCCTTTTGGGTTGATATTGTTCGCCGCAATGCCAAGACCCAGCGCACGCTCCGGAACCGGACCGATATAGCCGATATTGCCGCGGGCAGCGGGCAGCTGGCTGCCGATACCGTCTGCTTTCGGCAGTGCGATAACTTCAACATCCTCCGTCCAGAATGAGGTCGGCAGGGGTTCAACGTTGTGCCAGTAATCTACCGGCAGGTAGAACCACAGCTTAGGTTTATTGACGCCATCCACCAGCAGCCAGCAGTTAGGTACCTGAGTCACCGGCACCCAGGCTTTAAACTGCGGGTTAACCTTGAACGGGTACGCGTGGTCATCCAGAAAAACATTCATCAGCTCGCCAGAGTGGATAAGCAGCGCATCAAGCTTAAAACGCTCGAGTGCGTTACGCGCCCGCTCTTGTAAGGTAACAATATGATTTTTATAAAGTGCGGCCAGTGATTCCATTATTTACCCTTCTGAATTTATTGCCCTTTAGTCCCCGCATAGTAGCACACCTCACTGATCCTGCGTGATTTCCCCCGGACGTGATCCGACCAGCAAATATTTAAAGACTCATTTGCATTTATTTAACACAAAATACACACTCGAGCTTATCTGGTATGACCAGATCATATTGCTTGATTCAGGAGACTGACATGCTCTACAAAGGCGACACCCTGTACCTCAACTGGCTGGAAGATGGCATTGCCGAACTGGTGTTCGATGCCCCTGGCTCAGTTAACAAGTTAGATACCGCAACCGTAGCCAGCCTCGGCCAGGCGCTCGACGTCCTCGAAAAACAAAAAGAGCTGAAGGGGCTGCTGCTGCGCTCTGAAAAGGCGGCCTTTATTGTCGGCGCGGATATCACCGAATTCCTTTCGCTGTTCCTGGTACCAGAAGAACAGTTCAGCCAGTGGCTGCATTTCGCCAACAGCGTGTTTAACCGTCTGGAAGATCTGCCGGTCCCGACGATTTCCGCCGTTAACGGCTATGCGCTGGGTGGCGGCTGCGAATGCGTACTGGCGACCGACTACCGTCTGGCCACGCCGGACCTGCGCATCGGCCTTCCGGAAACCAAGCTGGGCATTATGCCAGGCTTTGGCGGATCCGTTCGTCTACCGCGTCTGTTGGGCGCCGACAGCGCGCTGGAAATCATCGCCGCCGGTAAAGACGTCGGTGCCGAACAAGCGCTGAAAATCGGTCTGGTCGACGGCATCGTCAAACAGGAAAAACTGTTCGACGGTGCGCTGGCGGTCCTGCGTCAGGCGATTAACGGCGACCTCGACTGGAAAGCGAAACGCCAGCCGAAACTGGAACCGCTCAAACTCAGCAAAATTGAAGCCACCATGAGCTTCACCATTGCAAAAGGCATGGTGATGCAGACCGCGGGTAAACACTATCCGGCGCCGATCACGGCGGTGAAAACCATCGAAGCGGCAGCCCGCTTTGGCCGTGAAGAAGCGCTGAATCTGGAAAACAAAAGTTTTGTTCCACTGGCCCATTCTAATGAAGCCCGTGCGCTGGTCGGCATTTTCCTCAACGACCAATACGTAAAAGGTCAGGCAAAGAAACTGACCAAAAACACCGAACCGCCGAAACATGCTGCCGTGCTTGGCGCGGGCATCATGGGTGGCGGGATCGCTTACCAGTCCGCCTGGAAGGGCGTGCCGGTGATCATGAAGGATATCAATGAAAAATCGCTGACTCTCGGAATGACGGAAGCCAGCAAGCTGCTCAACAAACAGCTGGAGCGCGGCAAAATCGACGGTCTGAAGCTGGCCGGAGTGATCTCCACCATTCAGCCGACGCTGGATTACGCCGGTTTTGATCGCGTTGACGTGGTTGTTGAAGCCGTCGTGGAAAACCCGAAGGTCAAGAAAGCGGTGCTGGCAGAAACCGAGCAGAAGGTGCGCCCGGATACCGTGCTGGCTTCTAACACCTCGACCATTCCCATCGGCGAGCTGGCCGATGCGCTGGAACGCCCGGAAAACTTCTGCGGTATGCACTTCTTTAACCCGGTGCACCGTATGCCGCTGGTTGAGATCATCCGCGGCAAGAAAACCTCAGATAGCACCATTGCGAAAGTCGTCGCCTGGGCGAGCAAGATGGGCAAAACGCCGATCGTGGTCAACGACTGCCCCGGTTTCTTCGTCAACCGCGTCCTGTTCCCGTACTTTGCTGGCTTCAGCCAGCTGCTGCGCGACGGCGCGGACTTCCGCAAGGTTGATAAGGTAATGGAGAAACAGTTCGGTTGGCCGATGGGTCCGGCCTATCTGCTCGACGTGGTCGGTATTGATACCGCCCACCACGCGCAGGCGGTGATGGCGGCCGGTTTCCCGCAGCGTATGCAGAAAGATTATCGCGACGCTATCGACGCGCTGTT
Organism: Kluyvera georgiana ATCC 51603; assembly: GCF_001654985.1. GTDB lineage: Bacteria > Pseudomonadota > Gammaproteobacteria > Enterobacterales > Enterobacteriaceae > Kluyvera > Kluyvera georgiana. Next base: position 51,108 of record NZ_LXEU01000058.1, on the reverse strand, counting down.
TGAAGCAAGCCGCTACGGTCAGAAAAACGGTCTGGGCTTCTGGCGCTATAAAGAGGACAGCAAAGGTAAGCCGAAGAAAGAAGAAGATGCCACGGTGGACAGCCTGCTGGCCGACGTTAGCCAGCCGAAGCGCGACTTCAGCGACGACGAGATTATTGCTCGTATGATGATCCCGATGGTCAACGAAGTGGTGCGTTGCCTGGAAGAAGGCATCATCGCCAGCCCGGCGGAAGCCGATATGGCGCTGGTTTACGGCCTGGGCTTCCCTCCGTTCCACGGCGGCGCTTTCCGCTGGCTGGATACGCTCGGCAGCGCGAAGTATCTCGATATGGCGCAGCAGTATCAGCACCTTGGCCCGCTGTACGAAGTACCGGCCGGTCTGCGCGACAAAGCGCGCCATAACGAAGCGTATTATCCCCCGGTTGAGCCAGCCCGCCCGGCTGGTGAGCTGAAAACGGCTTAAGGAGTCACGATGGAACAGGTTGTTATTGTTGATGCAATTCGTACCCCAATGGGCCGCTCGAAAGGGGGCGCATTCCGCAACGTGCGCGCCGAAGATCTCTCCGCACACCTGATGCGTAGCCTGCTGGCACGTAACCCGGCGTTGGAAGCGGCAGCCATCGACGACATCTACTGGGGCTGCGTACAGCAGACGCTGGAGCAGGGTTTTAACATCGCCCGTAACGCGTCGCTGCTGGCGGAAATCCCGCATTCTGTACCGGCAGTCACCGTTAACCGTCTGTGTGGTTCCTCGATGCAGGCCCTGCACGATGCGGCGCGGATGATCATGACCGGTGATGCGCAGGTCTGTATGGTCGGCGGCGTAGAACACATGGGCCACGTGCCGATGAGCCATGGCGTTGATTTCCACCCGGGTATGAGCCGCAACGTGGCGAAAGCCGCGGGGATGATGGGCCTGACGGCGGAAATGCTTTCCCGTATGCATGGCATCAGCCGTGAAATGCAGGATGCCTTCGCCGCGCGTTCCCACGCACGTGCCTGGGCCGCCACGCAGTCTGGGGCTTTTAAGAATGAAATCATTCCTACCGGTGGCCACGACGCGGATGGCGTGCTCAAGCAGTTTAACTACGACGAAGTGATCCGTCCGGAAACCACCGTTGAAGCGTTATCCACTCTTCGTCCCGCATTTGACCCAGTTACCGGTACGGTGACCGCAGGGACCTCTTCCGCTCTCTCCGATGGCGCCTCTGCCATGCTGGTAATGAGCGAAAGCCGCGCCCGCGAGCTGGGATTAACCCCGCGCGCGCGTATCCGCTCAATGGCGGTGGTCGGCTGCGATCCGTCGATCATGGGCTACGGTCCGGTTCCGGCCTCGAAGCTGGCGCTGAAAAAAGCGGGTCTGAGCACAAGTGATATCGATCTGTTTGAGATGAACGAAGCCTTTGCCGCGCAGATCCTGCCGTGCATTAAGGATCTGGGGCTGATGGAGCAGATCGACGAGAAGATCAACCTCAACGGTGGCGCGATCGCCCTGGGCCACCCGTTAGGCTGTTCCGGTACGCGTATCACCACCACCCTGCTTAACCTGATGGAACGCAAAGACGCGCAGTTTGGTCTGGCGACGATGTGCATTGGCTTAGGTCAGGGTATTGCGACGGTTATCGAGCGCGTATAAAAAACGCGCCCCAGCAGCAATGCTGGGGCATGCAGTATCTTTGCCGGGCCAGTCACCATCCGGCCTATAGTACAACGCAGTTTAGTTGCCGTTCTTCCCGCCTGTCAGGGGCGGGTTTTTTACTTTACCGAACTGCCACGCACCACCAGCTTCACCGGAAGGAACAGATTTTCAGCCGGTTTATCCTCTAGCAGCAAACGCAGCGCTTCACGCCCTAACTGCTGTTTATCAACCGCGATGGTCGTCAACGGCGGCTGTGACCAGGCGGCGGCCTCAATATCATCAAAACCCACCAGGGCAATATCTTCCGGGATGCGGAGGCCACGCTCAGCACAGAGCCGCTCCACCACCAGTGCGGCTGCATCGTTGTAGGCAAATATCGCGTCCGGCGGCTCGGGCAGAGTAAGCAGCTCATTCACCGCCTCAACCAGAGATTGTTCAGTATCCAGCAGCGGGGGCGCTATCGCTTCATACTCAGGCGGCATGAGTAAACGCGCTTCGTATAACGCCTGCCTGTAGCCTTTTTCGCGCTGACGAATACTGTAATGGGCAAGAGTGCTGGCCAGAAACGCGATGCGACGACGCCCCTGGTCAATCAGGTGTTTGGTCGCCAGATACCCCCCCTGGGTGTTATCCGGATTCACACACGGCAAGCCCGGCGCCCATAAATCCACGAGCACCAGCGGCAGCTTCATTTGCTGAATCAACGCAAGGAGTTCTGGCTCAAAGAAGCCCGCACAAATCAATGCGTCCGGTTGATGAACTCTAACCTGTTCGCTGACCGCATCGCCGGGCCCAATCGAGAGAAAGCTCAGCGCAATGCCCTGTTCACGGCATAAATCTTCGATGCCCAACAGCAGCTGCGAGTAAAACGGCAGCGCCCGGCTGATGTTGTGCTGCCGATGCAGCAGGAACAGCACGCGTTTAAGCTTTTCACTTCGCAGGCGGGAGAAATCGTAGCCCTTTTGTTCCGCCACCGAAATAATGCGCAGCCGCGTGTCTTCACGCAGACCGGGTTGCCCTTTCAGCGCCCGAGAAACCGCACCAACTGAGACGCCACAGGCCTCGGCAATATCTCTAACTCGCACTGGTTTCGTCATTTCGCTCTCGTTAGTTATCCATCGTTTAAGGCAATCCAGACGCCCTATCGGCGACACCGATCCCATTCTAACCGTTTCATCATTTATGGAACACCCGCAACGGCCAGCGTGTGATTAAGGTAGAAGTTGTCTAACGCGAATGCTTTATTAACATAGGCTTTTTACTGTTTACTAAACTAATGCAACACTGCCATAAACCACGTGATAGAGCTTAGGAAAATACATACTAAAGCCATAATAAAGGCAGGATCACAAAAAATTACATAGTTTAATAAAAATAGTGACACTGTTCACATTCGCCTCTTTACCGGCTATACACCTGTTCAATTAGTCATCAGGATAAATGCGACTCTTCTTGTTTAGTAAAAGGTAATTAAATGGAACAGTTTGATGTCGTGATTGTGGGTGGCGGTTTTTCTGGCAGCATCGCGGCAATCGCCGCCGCGCGCTGTCAGGCGAAAACGGCTATCGTTGAAGCCAGTGCTTGCCTGGGGGGCTCGCTCACCACCAACGGCGTAAACCCGATGATGACGTTTCACGCCGGTGAAAAGCAGGTTATCAGGGGGATCACAGAAGAACTCATCGCCCGCCTGAAAGCACAGGGCAAATCGCCGGGGCATGTCCGCGATCCCGGACACTTCACCACCACATACACGCCGTTCGACGCGGAAGCCATGAAGCATGAGCTTGAATTGATGCTGCTGGAAGCTGGCGGTACCGTGCTCTATCACGCCACATTAGCTAATGTGACGCGTAACGATCGGAAAATCGAGAGTATCACCGTCTGCACCCGTTCCGGGCTAATGACGCTGAGTGCAAACGTGTTTATTGATGCGAGTGGTGATGCCACCCTGGCCGCAGCGGCGGGGATCCCCCTGATCAAAGGGCGCGAATCAGATGGCAAATCGCAGCCAATGACAATGACCCTGAAAATGGCCAACGTGGATCGCGAAAAACTGCGCGCCTGGATGCTGGAGCATATTGCTGAGCTCAACAATCACTATCAGGCTGAAGATGTCAGAACCGCTGAACGCCTGGCCTGCCACGGCTTTATCCGTGAACTGGCAGAGGCCAAAGCTGCATGCGAAATCACCATTCCTCGCGAAGATGTCCTGTTCTTTGAAACCAATAACCCTGGCGAGTTTATTTTCAATACCAGCCGTATTCTCGATCACGATGCGACGGATCCATGGAGCCTGAGCCATGCGGAATTTGTCGGCCGCCAGCAGTGCCGCGAACTGGAAAGCTTCGCCAGACGCATTATTCCCGGTTTTGAACAGGCCATCGTCGTTTCGACCGGCCCGTCGGTGGGCGTACGCAGTTCCTGCCAGATCAAAGGGTGCTATCGCCTCACCGCCGACGACCTGTTAAAGCAAACGCACTTTACCGACACCATTGCCATTTCCGGCTATCCCATTGATATCCATAGTCCTGATGGCGAAGGCACAGAGCATGGCACCCTGCCGTTTGGCGGGATGTACGGCATTCCCTGGCGGACGCTGATCGCCACGGAAGCCGATAACGTCATCGTCGTAGGGCGGTGTATCTCCGCAACCTTTGAGGCGCAGGCGGCTATCCGCACCACGCCAACCGTTGGGGCTATCGGGCAGGCTGGAGGCATTGCCGCCGCGCTGGCCGCCAGTGAGAAAATCGGCGTACATCAGGTATCCATTGCGCAGTTACAGGATGCCATTCGTCAGCAACAGGGTTATCTCGACTTCTGAGGAATTTACATGGATATGCTACACATCATCAGGATCTGCGCGATTCTGGTTATCTTTTTGCTCTTTTCGGGCCTTATGATGACCCGGAAAATGCCCGCCATTCTGGCCTTGCCCGTCATGGCAATACTGATGCCGCTGGTCGCTGGCGTACCGATTTTTAGCGAAGACAAATCAACCTTCACCATAGCCAACAACGTGTTGACGCAGGGCTCGCTCCGCCTGGGGGCGACAATCGTCGCGCTGATTTTTGGGGCATGGTTTGGCGAGGTGCTGAAAAAGGTGGGTGTCACTGAAGCGCTGGTCCGCAAGGCCGCAGAGCTTTCAGGCGATAAGCCGCTGACGATGGCGATTGTCTTTTTCATCATCGGTACGGTGATCTTCTCCTCCAGCGATGGCCTTGGCATGGTCATTTTAGTCGGCAGCATTATTATCCCCATCCTGCTGACCGCCGGACTTTCACCGCTGACCAGCTGTATTGTGCTGCTGGCCTGCCACGCGCTGGGTAGCCTGTTTGCCGTCAGCGGCTGGGCGCTTATGCACGATCTGTACGGTATTCCAGTCGCCGACATGGCACGCTATGCGACGATATTCGCCATCCCGGCAGCCATTATCTATATCACCATGGTCGTGTGGATGGTGAAGCGTGATGTCGTCGTGCGTAAGGCCTGGTCGATGCCAGTTGCAGACAACCTCAGTAAACGCAAACAGGTTAATCCTCTCGCGCTTATTTCTCCGCTGGTACCGGTCATCATCATTTTCGCGTTTAAAATCGAAGTGGTTCCAGCCATCGTGCTGAGCCTGGTAATTTGCCTGCTGCTGGCGATGCCAAAACGCCCCACCCACGTGCTGGTCAGCAGCCTGGTTGAGGGTATTCAGAACGTGGCCGGGGCGATTGGTCTGATGGTCGGTATTGGTATTTTACTCAATGCTGTCACCGCGCCGCAGGTCAGCCTGGTGTTGAAACCGTTAATCGAATCCATCATTCCCGGCTCGCCGCTCACCTATATTTTATTCTTCTCAATTCTGAGCCCGCTTGCGCTGTATCGTGGCCCGCTAAACAGCTACGGCCTTGGCAGTGGACTGGGGGTTTTAATGCTCGGCGGCGGCCTCTCTCCGCTAGCGACAATGCTGGCGCTGCGTTCTGCGTCGCTGGTTCAGGGCCTGTCAGATCCCACCAATACCCATAACGTCTGGTCATCGGATTTCGCGAAGGTCGATGTGAATGAAATTCTGCGTAAAACCTTGCCGTGGGCGATGGTGGCAGTTCTGGTTTCCATGTTAATGGCAGGCTACATCGCCTTTTAAAGCAAGGAGCAATTATGACAGGCAAAACGTATCGTATAGGGATCGATGTTGGGGGCACCTTTACCGACGCCGCCATCATTGATAACGATAGCTTCGAACTGGTGGCGAAAAAGAAAATTCCCACCACTCACCATCATCCTAATGGTGTGGCCCACGGTATCATCACCATTATTCACCAAGTGCTGGACGAGAACGGTATTTCACCACAGCAGGTGAGCTTTATTGCTCATGGCACCACTCAGGCAACCAACGCATTGCTGGAAGGGGATGTGGCAAAAGTGGGTATTATCGCCATGGGTAGCGGCCTTGAAGGGAAAAGCGCGCGTAAAGAAGCCTGTATTGATGATATTCCGTTAGCTGATGGTAAATTCCTCCATACCTTTAATACCTTTCTGGATACACGTCAGCTCACTGATGATGCCATTCGCGCGGCGATCAATACGCTGCGCGAACAGGGCGCCGAGGTGATTGTGGCGTCCGAAGCCTATAGCGTTGACGATCCAACCAACGAACTACGGGTCATGGGAATTGCCGATGAGATGGGACTGTGCGCGACAGGCGGCCACGAGATTACTCAACTGTATGGTCTGAAGACCCGCACCCGCACGGCAGTGGTGAATGCCAGCCTGATCCCCCGCATGCTGGAAACCGCCAACATGACCGAGCAGGCAATTAAGGAAGCGGGTATTGCTTCACAGCTGATGATCATGCGCTGCGACGGCGGGGTCATGAGCATTGACGAAGTACGCAAACGCCCCATTCTCACCATGCTTTCCGGGCTGGCTGCGGGCGTGGCAGGGGCGCTGATGTATGAGAAAGTTTCCGACGGAATTTTCTTTGAGGTTGGCGGTACCAGCGTTGATATTTCGGTGATTAAAAACGGCAAGGTCATGATCCAGAATGCGCAGGTGGGTGGACACCGTACCTACTTGCGCTCCCTCGACGTCCGCACGCTCGCCGTCGCGGGCGGCAGCATGATGATGGTTGAAAACGATAAAATCGCCATGACCGGCCCGCGTAGCGCCCATATCGCGGGCTGTGAATACGAGTGCTTTATTGCCGAATCCGCTTTCGGCGATCATCCGGAATTAACGTTCATCAGCCCACGGCCGGGCGATCCGCAAACCTATGCCGTGGTGACCGGCGCGGCAGGAAAACGCTATGCGCTTACGCTGGCTGGCGCCGCCAATTTACTGGGATACGTGCCAGCAGACGACTACGCCGCAGGCAATATCAACAGCGCGCGCCTCGCCTGGCAACTGCTGGGCGATCACCTTGGCTGTAGTGCCGAAGAGGCCGCACGGCAGGCGCTGGATATCGCCATTGATAAAGTGATGGTCGTGGTCAATGAAATGATTGCTGAGTACAAACTGGAGCGCCATTTCATCACCCTCGTTGGCGGCGGCGGTAGCGGCTGCATCCTGGTACCAGCGATGGCCGAAAAAGCGGCCATGAAATACCAGAATGCCAACAATGCGCCGTACATTTCCACCATTGGGGTCGGGATGGCGATGGTGCGCGAAATGATTGAAAAGAGCGTCGTTAACCCAGGCGAAGCGGAGATCAAAATGATCCGCGCCGAAATTATGGAGCGCATCGTCCGTTCCGGGGCGAACGAAGCCACCGTCGATATCAACATCGAGATCGACAAACAGAAAAACGTGCTGCGCGCGATTGCTACCGGTGCGACAGAGCTCCGACAGAAAGAGAGTATTAACGAGACCTTACCACTAGCGCAGCTACAGCAGATTGCCGCCGAGTCGGTCAATTTGACGCACACCGTCACCCAACGCGCCTGCCAGACCGGGCGCTGGCATTTGTTTGAGGGTGTCTGCGAGCAGAAGCGCTTCTTCGGGTTACTCAAAAAGCAGCAGCGCCGCCTGAGTATGCTGGATCGCGAAGGCGTGGTGAGGCTAAAGAAAGAGAACGCCAACTGGTTGGTGTGCAGCCGTCAGGAAATGAACTCGCGATTTGCCGATTTTCTGGACGATAACACGCGTTACTCCGAAGCCAATGCGGCAATACCGAAAACCTTTCTTTTCTGGAAAGAGAAAATGCTCGATCTCACCGGCACCCAAACGAAAGAACAAATGCTATCGATTATTGAAATGGAGCTGGATGTGGTCGAACCCGAGCAGGACGTTATCGCCATCGCCTGGCAGTAAGGAGTGGAAATGGAACGCGATGAATTGAACCGGACGCTGGCCTGGCTGGATCTGCGAAACGATGCGGTATTTAACAAAATCCCGCCAGACCGTTATCGCTATTATCTCGACAATGCTCTGGCAGCAGGCGCTGCAGCAGCACGGGAGTTTGCCGGACAATCCATTCGCACGCTCTATCAGCAATACGATATTGACATCCAGTTTGATAAGGGCGACGGACTGTTCTTCACCGTCCAGTTCCGCGCCCAATTCGAATTCAGCGAAAAGAAAGCGATTCGTCGTGTCACGCTGTATCGGCCCTCGCTCGAGAGTTTACAGGCTAGCAGCGGGCTACCACTCGAGAAAATCATCGACATCCACCTGGCGCACGAGTTTTTTCATTTTCTCGAATACAACCGTAAGCAACCCGTGGGGGAAAGCCTCGAAAAAGTGTGTAATGTTGTGCTGGGGCCGTTACGCCGTTATTCCACCGTGGCCGCAACCTCAGAAATCGCGGCCCATCATTTTTGCCAGTTGCTGAACGACCTGCCATTTTATCCGACCTATTATGACTTCCAGTGGTTGGTGGAAAGCGGGAAACAAACACGGCAGCAGCGGGATGAGCTGTTCGCCGCCTCGCTGCAAGAAATACGGCAGAACACCTGATGCGACAATTTACGCCACAAGAACAGGCGACGCTGATTCAGCGCGCCCGTCAGCAACCGCACATTATTCAACGCCTTATCGCCGATAATGACGTCGTACTGAATCATCCACTTTGCGTCCCGCAAACCGGCATCGCCACCTGGGGGCACTATTACTTCTGCCCACAACATGGCGTAAGGCTGCAATGGGATCGTGACAGCCCTCAGGCCCACCAATGCCCGGTTGATAAGCAGATATTTACCGGGGAGCCTTTCCACGGCGCGTGGTGGCGTATGATGAATGGTCATAATTGCCGCGCAAGCTATCAGCTCGGGCTATTATGGCTGCTCACTCAGGAAGCGCATTATGCGCAGCGTGTACGGCAAATTTTACTCGCTTATGCCCGCTACTACCCTGCTTATGAAGTTCACGGCGGCATTCCCTGCAATGGGCCGGGTAAAATGAACATCCAGACGCTTTGCGAAGCCAATTGTCTGCTGGAGCTGGCAAAAGGGTACGATCTGATCCGTGCGACCCTCACTCGCCGACAGCAACGTTTTATTGAATCCCGACTGCTGCGACCGGGTGCCGAGTTCTTGTATCAACATCGGGAAAACCAACTCCACAACCATGAAGTGAAAGTGAACACCGCCATCGCGGTACTGGGGCTTTTACTGGACGATGCGTCTCTGGTGGACTTCGCCGTTAATGAACCGTATGGCTTACGTTGGCAGTTACAACAGGGTTTATATACCGAAGGGCTGTGGTTTGAAGGCTCGGCCCATTATCACTTCTACGTTCTGCAAGGCTATTTTGACTGGGAAAAATTCGCTCGTGGTACTGGCTGGAGCCTGATGGCGGAAGGCCTGTATGAACGCATGCTCGATTTCCCTCTTAATCTGCTTACCCCCGACGGCACATTCCCGTTCATTAACGATGCCGTAAGCGGGCAAAATACGCTGCATCATGATGATATTTATGAATTTGCCTTTAAACATTACCGTAAACCGGCTTACGCCGCCGCCCTTAAGCGCATTTATCAACATCAGTCACGGGATAACCTCGACGCTTTCCTGTATGGCGTCGACGATTTGCCAGAGGATGTCGCGCTACCCTGCGAAAATGTTGTCCATGCACCAGGAAGCGGGTTGACGTTGATACGCCAGCTGGCGCACAACCATGCGTTACTGGTTAAGCACATGCCTTTTAGCGGCGAGCATGACCACCATGATTACCTGGCAGTGACGCTGTGGATGAAAGGCCATGCGGTGCTGCCGGATCTGGGCACCACCGGTTATGGCGCGGATCTGCACCGGGACTATTATAAAAATAGCGCCACCCATAACTCCCTAAGCGTAAACCTGACTAACGCCCCACCGGCACGCCCTCAAACACAATGGGTTCGCCACACGCCGGATACCCTCCACCTGGCCTGTTACGTTGACTGGTCTAACAAACTCTCCCCGTTGCCGAGTTTTTCGTTAACGGAGTGGGATGATATAGCCTGGCGAGATATCGCTTTTCATCGCCATCTCATCATTCATGACGGGCTGATTTTTGATATTGCCCGCATAAGCAACCCACATCGGCAAGCGCTGTACTGGACGCTGCACATCGACGGTACACCAGATGCCGCGTATCAGGGGCGCTCTGCCCGCCTCGGGGGGCCACTAAAACGCCTGAAGAATGTAGTTTACTCATCGCTCGCGGGAACAGTCACTCGCCGCTATGACACGCCAGCAGGCAGGTTCACTCTCTGGCTCGCGGGTCAGGGCACACTGTATGAAGGGGATGGGCCAGCCAACCCGGCAATTAGCGATTTGCGTTACCTGGTCAACCACAGTGACGCACCGCATGTGAATATCGTCGGCTGTTATTGCCTGGATTCGCAGGCTGAAATAGAAAAACTGTCCGTGTGCTGGGAAGGGGCGTGCTGCAAAATAACGTATCAGCGTTGTGGTCAGCAGCAGTCGCTGACCATCAACGTCTAAACGCGCCGGGACAAACCGGCGCACTACGCAGGTCAGATAAAGGCAAACGCATCGCCGAACAGGCGGTCTTCACGCGCCTGACGTTCATTGCAGAACAGATCACGCGCGATTTTCGCCATTTCAAAGCGGCCAGCGATATAGATATCGTGCTCTGCCAGCGTACCGTAATCCTGCAGCACCGCGGTGAGCACCGTACCAGAACGCCCGCGCCACTCTTCTTCAGGCTGCTCAACCACCGGCACTACGCGCAGGTTAGGATGATTCACCGACAGTGCTTCCAGCTCGGAGAGATCGTAAAGATGCTTCTCTTCGCGGCCACCCCAGTAGATCGCCACGTCGCGATTCGGGTTACGCGCCAGCGCGGTCAGCAGAATGGAGCGTACGTAGGAGAAGCCCGTACCGCCGGCAATCAGCACCAGCGGACGATCGTCTTCATCACGTAACCAGGCTTCGCCGTGCGGGATATCTACCACCACTTCACGGTCTTTGAGGATGCGGTCCATCACGGCCATTGCGTACAGGTTCAGCTCAGAAGCACCAATGTGCAACTCGATAAACGCCTTTTCATCCGGCGTTGAGGCCATGGAGAACGGACGCTTATCGCGCTCGTCCATCACCACCATCAGATACTGTCCGGCACGAAATGAGAAGGCAGCTTCGGGTACTAAACGAACGCGATATACCGTATCGGTAATGGCATCCACCGAGGTCACTTTACAGCTTAAGGTTGTCATGCGCTCCCTCTGTCGGGTCTTTTCCCCCATCCTCATTCACGCGGTCGGCGCAACGTCCACGGCGTGAAATCTTCCGGGGTGGGTTATCATTTATTGTCGGGAAATATGGCCAGCTCGTCCCAGATCTCATCAATACGCGCCGTAACGGCGGGATCCTTCTTAATTGGACGGCCCCATTCGCGCTGGGTTTCCCCAGGCCATTTGTTGGTGGCGTCCAGCCCCATTTTCGACCCCAGGCCGGAAACCGGCGAGGCGAAATCCAGATAATCAATCGGCGTATTCTCTACCAGCACGGTATCCCGCGCGGGGTCCATACGGGTAGTGATCGCCCATATCACATCGTTCCAGTCACGTGCGTTAACGTCATCATCGCAGACAATCACGAATTTTGTGTACATAAACTGGCGTAAAAACGACCATACGCCCATCATTACGCGTTTTGCGTGCCCAGCATACTGTTTTTTCATCGTCACGACGGCAAGGCGATATGAACACCCTTCCGGCGGCAGATAGAAATCGACGATTTCCGGGAACTGCTTTTGCAAAATAGGCACGAAGACTTCATTCAGCGCCACGCCCAGCACCGCCGGTTCATCCGGCGGACGCCCGGTATAGGTGGAGTGATAAATCGCGTCTTCACGCTGGGTAATGTGGGTGACGGTAAACACCGGGAAGCTATCCACTTCGTTGTAGTAACCGGTGTGATCGCCATAGGGTCCTTCTGGCGCCATTTCGCCCGGCTCAATGTAGCCTTCGAGGACAATCTCGGCGCTGGCAGGCACTTCCAGATCGTTGGAAAGACACTTCACCACTTCCGTTTTCGTCCCGCGTAGCAGACCGGCGAACGCATACTCAGAAAGCGTGTCCGGCACCGGCGTCACCGCGCCCAGAATGGTTGCCGGGTCAGCACCCAGCGCGACCGATACCGGGAAACGTTCGCCCGGATGCGCAGCACACCACTCCTGGAAATCGAGCGCGCCGCCGCGATGCGACAGCCAGCGCATAATCAGTTTGTTTTTGCCAATCACCTGCTGGCGATAGATACCCAGATTCTGCCGCTCTTTATGCGGACCACGGGTTACCGTCAGGCCCCAGGTAATAAGCGGTGCCGCATCTTCTGGCCAGCAGGTCATCACCGGAATACGTGAGAGATCGACATCGTCGCCGGAGACGACTTTTTGCTGGCAAGGCGCACCGCGCAGGCGCTTGGTCGGCATGTTCAACACCTGTTTGAACTGCGGCAGTTTATCGAACAGATCGCGGAAGCCTTTTGGCGGCTCCGGTTCTTTCAGGAAAGCTAAGAGTTTACCCACTTCACGCAGCGCGCTGACGTCCTCTTGTCCCATTCCCAGCGCCACGCGCTTAGGTGTGCCGAACAAGTTGCACAGCACCGGCATATCATAACCTTTAGGATTTTCAAACAGCAGCGCTGGCCCACCGGCACGCAGGGTGCGATCGGCAATTTCGGTAATTTCCAGATGGGGATCAACCGGGAGGCTAATACGTTTTAGTTCACCCTGCTGTTCGAGTATGGTCAGAAAGTCGCGTAGGTCATGGTATTTCATGGGGTAATTCTTGGCCTCCTGGTAAGCGCCCTAGTATACGGCGAATGGTCCTTTGATGCTGTATTTTTGTTAAATTAGCGTGAATTAAAGCCATCATAATCAACATCGCGATCTGGCTGCACTTTTGCTATGCTTCCGCGTTAACGAGTGGAAAGAGTTATTATGCAAGCCTGGTATTTACTGTACTGCAAACGCGGGCAACTTCAGCGTGCCCAGGAACATCTTGAGAGACAGGCGGTCAACTGCCTGACGCCGATGATCACCCTGGAAAAAATAGTGCGCGGCAAGCGTACATCGGTCAGTGAGCCGCTGTTCCCGAACTATCTGTTCGTGGAGTTTGACCCGGAGGTGATTCACACCACCACCATTAACGCCACCCGCGGCGTCAGCCATTTTGTCCGTTTTGGCATGCGCCCGGCAACCGTGCCATCGTCGGTCATCCATCAGCTCTCAATTTATCAACCTGATGATATCACCGACCCGGAAACGCCCTATCCCGGCGACAGCGTGGTCATTACCGAAGGCGCGTTCGAGGGGCTGAAGGCCATCTTTGCCGAGCCTGACGGCGAAGCACGCTCTATGCTGCTGCTTAACCTGCTCAACAAACAAATTAAGCAGAGCGTCAAAAACACCGACTTCCGCAAGGCCTGAACTAAAAGTCTATTTTCAATAGCCGTTTGGCGTTACTGTCGGTGACGGCTTCCAGCCACTGAACATCTTCCCCACGCCATTCGGCCACGCGTGACAGAATGTGCCGTACATACGCCGGCTCGTTACGACGCGATGCCGGTTTCGGCGTCATGTCGCGCGGCAACAGATACGGCGCATCGGTCTCCAGCAGCAGGCGGTCCGCCGGGATCGTCGGCAGCAGTTCCCGCAGTTCCAGCCCGCGACGCTCGTCGCAGACCCAGCCGGTAATACCGATCATCAGGCCCCGGTCCAGGCACTGCTGCGCTTCTTCACGCGTGCCGGTAAAGCAGTGCAGCACCGCGCCAGGCAAATGGTCGAGCCACGGCTCCAGCAGCGCGAGGAAGCGCTCGTGAGCATCGCGACAGTGCAAAAAGACCGGCATGCCCAGCTCGGCAGCCATCGCCAGCTGACCGCTAAACGCAACTTCCTGCTCGGCCGGCGTGGAGAAGTTGCGGTTGAAGTCCAGGCCGCACTCGCCCACTGCCACCACTTCGGGCTTGTTCACCAGCGCATAGATAGCGTCCGCCACCTCCGGCGACCAACTGCTGCTGTCATGTGGATGCACGCCTGCCGTTGACCAGCAGCCTTCAAAGCGTTCCGCCAGGCGCTGCGCTTCTTCGCTCTCATGACGGTTGGTTCCGGTCAGCAGCATGCCGTGCACGCCCGCGGCACGTGCCCGCGCGACGACCTCATCACGGTCACGCGCGAACTGTGAACTGGTCAGGTTAACACCGATATCAAACATCCTTGCCCCCATATGACAACCGCCCTTACGGGCGGTTGGTTATTCTTCAGTTTGTTCCGCTTCCGCGTCTTCGTCACGCGTGAGTCGCTTGCCCGCGTAGAAGCGAGAGAAGAAGACCCCCACTTCAAACAGACAGTACATCGGGATGGCCAGCAGCGTCTGCGAAAACACGTCCGGCGGCGTCAGCAGCATGCCGACCACAAACGCGCCGACCAGCACGTACGGGCGCTTCTTGCGCAGATCGTCCGGCGTGGTTACACCGACCCAGCACAGCAGCACGATAGCAACCGGCACCTCAAACGACACGCCGAAAGCAATAAACAACGACATGACGAAATCGAGGTAACTCTTGATATCCGTTGAGACCAGTACCCCTTCCGGCGCAGTATGCGTCAGGAAGCCAAAGGCCAGCGGGAACACCACAAAGTAGGCAAACGCCATGCCGATATAAAACAGCAGGGTGCTGGACACCAGCAGCGGCACCACCAGACGACGTTCATGCTTATACAGCGCTGGCGCCACAAACGCCCATACCTGGTACAGAATAACCGGCGCGGAGAGGATCAGCGAAACCATAAAGGTCAGCTTGATCGGCGTGAAAAACGGTGACGCCACGTCGGTGGCGATCATCGTCGCGCCAACCGGCATCTGTTTAATCAGCGGCGCGGAGACCAGCTGATAGATATCGTTGGCGAAGTAAACCAACGCCAGGAAAATGACGAGAACCGCGATGATGCAGTTGAGCAGGCGCTTGCGCAGCTCAATCAAATGAGCGATCAGCGGTTGAGTATCTTCTACGCTCATGTTTACGATTTATCACTCGATGCGGGGGAGGATTCAGGAACAGCGGCCGCAGAGACTTTCTCTTTCTCTGCCGGTTTCACCACCTCGGCTTCCGGCACTTCGGCAGACTTAGCCACCACTGGCTCTTCAGCGTGCGTCGCCTGCGGTTCAGCCGCTTGAGACGGCTCAACGTCCTTATCCTTCGCCACCGGGTTATGGATGGTATTGGCCTCGTCGCTCGCCTTTTCAGGGTCATGCATCGAATAGGACCGTTTCATCGACTCTGCCGCTTCACGCAGTTCATCCATGGAAGCCTTAAGTTCAGGCGTCAGGCTATCCAGACTCGCTTTCTCCACTTTCTTCAGGCTGTCCTGAAACTCCTGGAGTTTAAGCTCCTGCGTCAGCTCGTTTTGTACGGTGGTCGCCAGCGAGCGCAGCGCCCGAATCCAGCCCACCACCGTTTTCACCGCTACCGGCAGACGTTTTGGCCCCAATACAATAAGGCCAATAACGAACACCAGCAGCAGTTCACTGAAACCAATATCAAACACGAATTACACCTGCTCGTTGTCGTGGCGTTTCGCTTCGTCTTTCTTTGCACTTTCCTGCTTATCAGCAATGGATTTCGCAGTGAAATCTGCATCCTGGTCCGCTTTAGGTTTGGTGTCGTCTTCATCACTCATGGCCTTCTTGAAGCCTTTGATGGACGAACCTAAATCGGAACCCAGCGAGCTCAGCTTTTTAGTCCCGAAAAGCAGAACTACGATAACGACGATAATCAGCAACTGCCAAATACTAATACCACCCATACATATCCCTCTGATATGCACTTCATCCTTCAAGCCGCCTCTGCGTTGGCTGCGTTCGTTCACCCCAGTCACGTACTTCTGTACGCTCCTGGGGATTCACTCACTTGCCGCCTTGACGCAGCCTGAATGATTTTGTGCATAGATGATGAATTAATCAGCGCGCATTATACGTTATGCGGCGCCCTGTTAGCGACGCATAATTCAGCGCGTCTTCCGCCATCCCGCGAGCCATACCACCAGCCCTCCGGCCATAAGCCACGCGGGCGTCAGCCCCCATTCAGGCCGTTGAATCAGTAATACGGTACCGCTCAGGAGTAAAACCGCGCCTATACCAAAGAGATAGCGCGATTGCCCCTGACGGGTACGGTGCGTTGCCATCTCCTGAGAAAGCTTCTCCAGGCTGGCCTGGACCTGTTTGCTCTGACGCAGGCTGTCGTACACCAGCTCAGGCAATTCCGGCATCTTTTCAATCCAGAACGGCGCTTTATCCTTCAGCGCGCGGAACAACGCCGGAATACCGACCTGATCCTTAATCCACGATTCGAGGAACGGTTTTGCCGTCTTCCATAAATCTAACTGAGGATAGAGCTGGCGTCCTACCCCTTCTACGTAAAGTAATGTCTTTTGCAGTAACACGAGTTGTGGCTGCACTTCCATGTTGAAGCGTCGAGCGGTATTAAACAGGTTCAGCAGCACGTGACCAAAGGAGATCTCCGCCAGCGGCTTTTCGAAAATAGGTTCGCAAACGGTACGAATCGCAAATTCAAACTCTTCGACGTTGGTGTCCGGCGGCACCCAGCCGGAGTCAACGTGCAGTTCGGCCACCTTGCGGTAGTCGCGGTTAAAGAAGGCGATAAAGTTCTCGGCCAGATAGCGCTTGTCTTCTTTATTCAGCGAACCGACGATACCGCAGTCGATGCCAATATACTGGGGATCTTCCGGATGCTCATAACTGACAAAGATGTTGCCAGGATGCATATCGGCGTGGAAGAAGCTGTCGCGGAACACCTGGGTAAAGAACACCTGCACGCCGCGCTCGGCCAGCAATTTCATGTTGGTATTCTGCTTCTCGAGCGTCTCAATGTCGGACACCGGAATGCCGTAGATGCGCTCCATCACCAGCATATCGACGCGACAGTAGTCGGAATACACCTCTGGCACGTACAGCATCGGGCTGTCTTCAAAATTGCGGCGCAACTGGATGGCGTTCGCCGCTTCGCGCAGCAGGTTCAGCTCGTCGATCAGCGTTTTTTCATAGTCGCGCACCACTTCTACCGGGCGCAGACGACGGCCGTCCGGCAGCAGGCGGGGAACCCAGCGCGCCAGGCGGTAAATCAGCTTCATATCGGCTTTGATGATCGGCAGAATATCCGGGCGGATCACCTTGATAACCACCTCTTTGCCGTTCTCTTTCAGCCGCGCGGTGTGCACCTGTGCAATAGAGGCTGAAGCCAGCGGTTCAATATCAAAATCGTCAAACCAGCTCTCGACGGGAATATCACCCATCGATTTTTCGATCTGCTGCTTCGCCAGCCTGCCGTCAAACGGCGCAACGCGATCCTGCAACAGGATTAATTGATCGGCAATCTGCGGGGGGAAAAGGTCGCGACGGGTAGACAGCATCTGCCCGAACTTAATCCATACCGGGCCAAGCTCCTGTAGCGCCAGCCGCAGACGTTCACCCAGCGGCTTATCCTTGTGGCGATTCGGCATCCAGAACAGCAGCCGACGCCCAAAGCGCAGCGGCAGCGTGATACGCATTTTGGGAATGAGCTCATCAAGCCCGTAACTCAAAAAGGTGCGGATGATAAAATACAGGCGCCGTAATTCTCCTGGCGTCATTTCCCCTCCAGTTTTTCCAACCGTTTGGTCAGCGCCGCAAGCTCACGCTCCACCGCCGCCGTCTCTTCCGCAAACCAGGCGACTTCCAGCGCGCCCGGTGCCAGACGCCACTCTTCCGTCAGGGTTTCAGCCACGTAGCGCTGCTGGCGCGCCAGGCCATGCTGTAAGAACTTCGCACCGCCGCGCAGCAGTTTACTGACGCCTTCAGCCGCAATATCGCCCGTGTAAGGCGCCAGCAGCTCTGCCGGGTCAAACTCAGCGAGATCGGCCAGCGACACCAGGTTTTGTACCACCTGGAGATCGCCCTGCACTTCCAGATCGTTATTGCGGATAAGCGCGGTGAGCTGCTGCCGGTTGCGCAACTGTGGCAACACGCTAACCCGGGTGATGACGGTGCAATCCGCTTCGCCTTCCCACGCGCCCAGCACGTCAACCTGACGTTCGCTGAAGACCAGCACCAGCGGGGAGGAGAACTCTTTCAACACGATACGCAGTACTTTTCCAATAAGGCGCTGACGAGCAGGCTTTAACGCTTTTTCACGCCAGAGCAGCGCGTTTATGGCGGTTTCAATACTGCCGGTCACTAAGGGTTTTAAAGGCATAGCGGCCCCCCACTTATCAGAATTTATAGCCGCGGTGCAGCGCGACAATCCCTGCCGTCAGGTTGTAGTAATCAACGTTTTCCAGCCCGGCGTTCTGCATCATCTCTTTCAGCGTGTCCTGATCCGGGTGCATACGGATAGATTCCGCCAGATAGCGATAGCTGTCGGCATCATTAGCCACCGCTTCGCCAATACGCGGCAGAATGTGGAACGAATAGGCGTCGTAGGCTTTGCTCAGCGGGTCGAAAACCGGCTTGGAAAACTCAAGCACCAGCAGGCGTCCGCCAGGCTTCAGCACGCGGTACATAGAGCGCAGCGCTTTGTCTTTGTCGGTGACGTTACGCAGACCGAAAGAGATGGTGATCAGATCAAAGGTGTTATCCGGGAACGGCAGCGCTTCCGCATTGGCCTGCACGTATTCCACGTTGCCGACCACGCCGATATTGCGCAGCTTCTCACGCCCCATTTTCAGCATGGAGTCGTTGATGTCCGCCAGCACCACGCGGCCGGTTTCGCCCACCATGCGCGAGAATTTCGCCGTCAGGTCGCCGGTGCCGCCCGCCAGGTCGAGAACCGTCTGTCCACGGCGCACGCCGCTGCAATCAATGGTAAAACGCTTCCATAGACGATGAATCCCGAACGACATCAGATCGTTCATTACATCGTATTTTGCGGCGACAGAATGGAATACATGCGCCACCATGTCTTCTTTCTGTGATTTGGCGATTGTCTGAAAGCCAAAGTGCGTCGTTTCTTGTGAATCCTCAACCATCTCTATGCCTGCTTATCAAGAAAATGTTCATGGAGTGTAACAGATTGGACGCAATTGCCCTACGATTCCACCCCGTTACGAAATCCGTCCCGACGCCGGATTAGCGGCGTTCTGCGGCTAACGGATTGTCATCATTCGCGTCGGTATCATCGCGCAGACGAAAATCATCGTCCTGCGCCGTCGCCTGTTCAACCAAATCCGGATTAATCTCGCGCTTCACCTCTACCCCAAGGTGGCGGAAGGCTTCTGCCTGCGTCAGCAGATTGCCGCGCCCGCTGGTCAGCTTTTTCATCGCTTGGCGGTAGTTATCCTGGGCTTTATCGAGGCTCTGGCCGATGGCCGACATATCGTCCACGAAAAGGCGCATTTTGTCATATAAGCGGCTGGCTCGTTCAGCAATATGTTGCGCATTGCGGCTTTGATGTTCATAGCGCCACAGGTTAGCGATGGTACGCAGCGCCACCAGCAGCGTGGTGGGGCTTACCAGCATGATATTGTTTTTCAGCGCTTCGCTGATTAACTCTGGCTGGCGGTCAAGCGCCAGCAGGAAAGCCGGCTCGACGGGGATAAACATCAGTACGTAGTCCAGCGAACGCAGGCCCGGCAGCTGCTGGTAGTCTTTGCGCCCCAGCAGGCGAATATGGTTACGCACCGCCGCTATATGCTCCTGCAGCGCCGCTTCACGGGTGTAATCATCTTCCGCGTTAAAGTAACGCTCGTAGGCCACCAGCGTCATTTTGGCGTCGACCACCACGTCTTTGCGATGCGGCAGACGGACGATCACATCGGGCTGCATGCGCGAATTGGCATCGGTATTGATGCTCACCTGGGTTTCGTACTCGTGCCCTTCCCGCAGGCCGGAAGCCTCCAGCACGCGGGTCAGCACCACTTCCCCCCAGTTGCCCTGGGTTTTGTTGTCGCCCTTCAGCGCCCGGGTCAGGTTGACCGCTTCCTGCGCCATCTGAGCGTTTAACTGCTGGAGGTTACGAATTTCATGCGCCAGAGTATGGCGCTCACGCGCCTCCTGACCAAAGCTTTCCTGTACCTGGCGGCGAAAACCGTCGAGCTGCTCGCGCAGGGGCGTAAGCAGGCCGTGCAGGCTCTGCCGGTTCTGTTCATCAACGCGGCGGTTGCTCTGTTCAAAGATGCGGTTGGCGAGGTTTTCAAACTGTTCGCTCAGGCGCTGTTCGCTGTTGAGCATCAGGCGATATTTTTCATCACCATGCTGGCGAGTGGTTTCCAGCAGCGTGGTCACTTCACGGAGATCGACCTCCAGCGACGAGTTGATTTCCCGCAGGTTACGCAGTTCGTTATTGAGCAACTCACACTCTTCACGCCAGTGGGCATTCTGGGCAATCTGCTGTTTCGCTGCGCTCAGCTCACCGTACACATCACGCTCTTCCGCTAACTGCTCGGCGCGCTGCTGCGCCACGCGATAGCTCGCCGCCAGCCAGCCAATCGCGATCCCCGCCAGCGCCACCAGCGCATAAATCACCACGGCAATATCCACAATGCCCCCTGCATAAACCGGTTATCTGCAAAAAATAGAATTGTGCTGTATAAACGTCCAGTTTTAAAGCAGTTTCCTGCGAGCGTCTACGCAAAAAGAAAAAGGCCGAACAAGTCGGCCTTTCGCAAAGGGAGGGAAAATTACAGCAGGCGGCGCGCCGCTTCCACCACGATTTTCACCGCGTGGCTTTCGGTCTGCTTCATGGTCTCTGCGTTTGGAATTTCCTGCTGGGTACGGTTAACGATAACGCCGGCAACCATCCCCGCACGCAGACCCTGGCTGGAACACATGGTCAGCAGCGTGGCCGATTCCATTTCGTAGTTCATCACGCCCATGGATTGCCACTCTTCCATGGAGCCTTTGAAGGCTTTCACCACGCGGCCAGAGAAGGTGTCGTAACGTTCCTGACCCGGGTAGAAGGTGTCGGAAGAGGCGGTTACGCCCACGTGGGTAGTTGCACCCACAGATTTCGCTGCTTCAACCAACGCGGTGGTACACGCGAAATCAGCAACAGCCGGGTATTCCATCGGCGCAAAGTGCAGGCTCGCACCGTCCAGACGGACGGAAGCGGTCGTCACCAGCACGTCACCGACGTTGATGTTCGGCTGAATCGCCCCGGTGGTGCCCACACGCAGGAAGGTACGGATACCCAACTGCGCCAGCTCTTCCACGGCGATAGAGGTAGATGGGCCACCGATACCGGTTGAGCACACGATGACCGGCTTGCCGTCGAGTTCGGCACGCCAGGAGGTAAATTCACGATGAGATGCCAGTTTGACCGGCTTTTCCATCAGCGCGGCGATCTTTTCCACACGCTCCGGGTCACCAGGGACAATCGCTAACGTGGCCCCTTGTAGATCATTTTTAGTGAGACCGAGATGAAAAACATCAGACTTGGACATAAAAAACTCCTCTGTGGTTCAGTTTTGTCAGAAGAAGCAAAAATGTACTTTATAGAAGACCACAACTCTTTTTCGTGATTACCATCACTAAGAATTAAAAATATTACATTAAATTCCACGCAATTAGTGATTCACATCACATTAACAAGTTATTGTTAATTCCTGCTGCACAAAAATACGCCGCATTAAGGCACTGTAATTCGGCTATGCGTTCATTAAAAGGGTACGGAGAATGCCATGACAACCAACAAACAACCTGGATTTGCCCCTGCGGCTTCACCTCATGCCTCGACCATCGTTCATACGCCCGAAGAGGCGATTACGGCGGGAGAAATCTCCATTCCGTCACAGGGCGATCTGCTGCCCGCCTATCACGCTCGCCCCAAACACAGCGATGCGCCGCTTCCGGTAATCATCGTAGTGCAGGAGATTTTTGGCGTCCACGAACACATCCGTGATATCTGCCGACGCCTGGCGCTCGAGGGGTATCTGGCCGTTGCGCCGGAGCTCTATTTCCGCCAGGGCGATCCGAACGATTATGACGACATTCCGTCGCTGTTCAGCGGGCTGGTCAGCAAAGTGCCCGACGCGCAGGTGCTGGCCGACCTCGATCATGTCGCTAGCTGGGCCGCCCGCAACGGCGGCGACGCCAACCGCCTGGCGATTACCGGCTTTTGCTGGGGTGGCCGCATTGCGTGGCTGTACGCCGCGCATAACCCGCAGCTGAAGGCCGCCGTCGCCTGGTATGGCCGTCTGATAGGGGATAAAACGCTGAACAGCCCGAAACATCCGGTCGACGTGGCGGTCGATCTCAGCGCACCGGTGCTCGGCCTGTACGGCGGTAAAGATAGCGGTATTCCGCTTGATACCGTGGAAACCATGCGCCACGCGTTACGCGCAGCGAACGCGAAAGCGGATATCGTGGTTTATCCCGATGCCGGGCACGCATTTAACGCTGATTATCGTCCCAGCTATCATGCAGAGTCAGCCAAAGACGGCTGGCAGCGCATGCTAGCGTGGTTCGCGCAGTACAACGGTAAAAAGGGTTAAGCCGCTCGCCGTTCAGGGTGGTAAGCACAGGTGTATCACGACGATCCGTAAGCAAGGCCTGAAGCCGATCTTCTCTTTCGAGAGACCTTCGGCTTCAGGTCTTTTTTTGCTCTACTGACAGGGACCCGGCATGCCCCCTTTGCAGACGGCACTGGATCTCATCCCCCTGGCGGGCGGCACGACAAGGCTGCCGAAAAAGCGGCTCCGCTCACGTTTATTCGCCCCGTTGAAGGGCAAATTATTCCCCTGAAAAAGTTAACGACGATGTTTTCTCTCGCAAAGTCATCTCCTTCACAGTGGGCCTACGAACGGGACGGTGGCCCACGTGTTGATGATGGTGGTGACCAACGGCGAACGATTCACACTGTCGCAAAACGGCCACGACGAAAAACATTCCAACCCGCAGATTATTATGACGCTTAAGGAGTCCGTGTAATGGCAAAATCTCTCTCGTTTCCACAGGGGTTTTTATGGGGCGGCGCGATCGCCGCAAATCAGGCCGAAGGGGCATGGAACGTGGCGGGTAAAGGGCCATCGGTCGCCGATGCAATCTCCTGGAAACCCAATCTGTCGCTGAAGGATTACGCGGGGCACGCCGCGCTGACGGATGAAAACGTGCAGGATGCGCTATTGGGCCGAAACGATGCATTGTATCCGAAACGTCGCGGCATTGATTTTTACCATCACTATAAAGAGGATATCGCGCTGTTCGCCGAAATGGGCTTTAAGGTACTGCGCGTCTCCATCGCCTGGTCGCGCATCTTCCCTACCGGCGAAGATGCCGAGCCGAACGAAGCGGGGCTGCAATTTTATGAAGACCTGTTCCGTGAACTGCGCCGCCATCACATTGAGCCGCTGGTGACGCTCTCACACTATGAAATGCCGCTGGCGCTTAGTGAAAAGTATAACGGTTGGGTGCACCGAAACGTCGTGGATGCCTTCGTACGTTTCAGCAAGGTGTGCTTCGAGCGCTATAAAGATCTGGTGCGCTACTGGCTGACGTTTAACGAGATTGACAGTATTCATCGCCACCCGTTTACGACGGCCGGGATCCGCGAAGAGAAAAGCGCGCCGGGCAAGGCAAAACAGGATATTTACCAGGGGCTACATCATCAGTTTGTCGCTTCCGCGTTAGTCACCCGCGACTGCCACGCCATCATTCCCGGCAGCCTGGTAGGCTGCATGCTGACCAAGCTCACCACCTATCCGCACAGCTGCCGCCCGGAGGATGTCGAGGCGACGCTGAAAAAGAATCTCGAAAATTACTTCTATGCCGACGTACAGGTGTTTGGCGAATATCCGCCGCTGATCCTGCGCGATCTTGAACGTCGCGGTATTGAGATCGCCATGCATGATGAAGATCGCCACATATTAAAACAGCATACCGTCGATTTCGTCTCTTTTAGTTACTACATGTCGATGACCGAGTCGACGCAGCCCGATGCCGAGCGCATTCCCGGCAACACGGTGCTGGGCGTGAAAAATCCCTATTTACCCGCATCGGAATGGGGCTGGCAGATTGACCCCCTTGGCCTGAAAATTTCGCTGCTTGAGCTGTATGACCGCTACCAGAAGCCGCTATTTATCGTTGAAAATGGCCTGGGCGCGAAAGACGTGGTGGTGGACGGTAAAATTCACGATGATTACCGCATCGACTACTTCCGCGCCCACTTTGAGCAAACGTTGGCCGCCATTCATGAAGGGGTGGAGGTGATGGGTTTCACCACCTGGGGCTGCATCGATATCATCAGCGCCGGCACGTCGCAGATGTCAAAACGCTACGGTTTTATCTATGTTGACCAGGACGACGAAGGCAATGGCTCTCTCCAGCGTCTGCGCAAAGATTCTTTTTGGTGGTACCAGAGAGTGATTGCCAGCAATGGCGCTGACATGAATTAAGCGACCCGCGAGAGATGATTCTGTTTGGCTGGTGCGGCACAAAGATGAACTGACGTGGTTGAGCCACCACCTCAGCCGGTTGATGGGCGGGCAGGCATAACGCCTGCCCGCCGTTACTTACGCCTGACGCAGATTTTGCGCGGCTTTGACCATGTTCGCCAGCGCCGCGCGGGTCTCCGGCCAGGCGCGCGTTTTCAGGCCGCAGTCCGGGTTCACCCACAGTCGCTCAGCCGGAATACGCTGCTCCGCCTTCTTCAGCAGGGCCTCAATCCACTCCACGCTCGGGACGTTCGGCGAGTGAATATCGTAGACGCCCGGCCCAATTTCGTTGGGATAGTCGAACTCTTCAAACGATTCCAGCAACTCCATGTCGGAGCGTGAGGTCTCAATGGTGATGACATCCGCGTCCAGCGCCGCAATGGAATCCATGATGTCGTTGAACTCGCAGTAACACATGTGGGTGTGGATCTGGGTTTCATCCTTCGCCACCGCCGCGTTAATACGGAAAGCTTCTACCCCCCACGCCAGATACGCGGCCCAGTCGCTGCGCCGCAGCGGCAGACCTTCGCGCAGCGCCGGTTCATCAATCTGAATAATGCCAATGCCCGCCGCTTCCAGATCCGCCACTTCATCACGCAGCGCCAGCGCAATCTGCTTGGCGATGGTTTCACGCGTCACGTCTTCACGCGGGAATGACCAGCAAAGAATGGTCACCGGACCGGTCAACATACCTTTTACCGGCTTGTCGGTCAGCGACTGCGCGTACTTCGCCCACTCCACGGTGATCGCTTCCGGGCGGCTGACGTCGCCAATCACCACCGGCGGCTTCACGCAGCGAGAACCATAGCTCTGCACCCAACCGTTCTGGGTAAAGACGAAACCATCCAGATGCTCGCCAAAGTATTCCACCATGTCGTTACGCTCGGCTTCACCGTGCACCAGCACGTCGAGCCCCAGACGTTCCTGTTCAACAATCGCCTGTTTGATATGCTCCGCAATACCGGTGCGATAGTGTGCAGCATCAAGATTGCCTTTTTTGAAGTCCAGACGCAGGCCGCGAATTTCGGTGGTTTGCGGGAATGAGCCGATCGTCGTGGTCGGCCAGGCCGGCAGATTAAAGCGGGCACGCTGCGCTTGGGCGCGAACCGGGTAAGCGTTGGCGCGCTGGCTGTCCTGCGCGGCGATCGCCGCCAGACGTTTTTCCACCGCGGCGTTATGTACACGGGTAGAGTGACGACGCGCCTGGATCGGTGCGCTCCATTCCACAATTGCCGCCGTATCGCCGCTGTTCAACGCATCGCGCAGCAGCGCCAGCTCGCCGCATTTTTGCAGCGCGAAGGCAAACCAGCTCTTCACTTCGGCATCAAGGCGGGTTTCCACGCTGAGATCGATTGGGCTGTGCAGCAGAGAGCAGGAAGAAGCCACCCACAGGTCACGTTTGCCGACGATATCTTTAATTTGCGCATATTTTTCGCTGAGATCGGCGCGCCAGACGTTACGACCGTTCACCAGCCCCGCTGACAACAGCCAGTCGGCAGGCAGACGCTGGTTCAGCTCGGCGACATCATCTTTACCGTGCACGAAATCAACATGCAGACCCTGCACCGGCAGCGCGGTAATGGTATCCAGGTTTGGCGTTACACCTTCAAAATAAGTGGTCAGCAGTAATTTTACCTGCCCTGCCAGCGCATCGTACGCGGGTTTGAAGGCGTTCAGCCAAACCTGCGGCAGCTCCAGTACCAGCGCGGGTTCATCAATCTGTACCCACTCAATACCCCGTTTTGCCAGCTCCGCCAGCACCTGCTGGTACACCGGCAGAATGTCGTTCAACAGGCTCAGGCGGTCAAACTGCTCGCCCTTCACTTTCCCCAGCCACAGGTAGGTAACCGGCCCCAGCAGCACAGGCTTCACCTTGTGGCCGAGCGCCAGCGCTTCGTCTACTTCATCCAGCAGTTGGGTCCAGGTCAGTTTGAACTGCTGACCTTTGGTGAACTCCGGCACCATGTAGTGATAGTTGGTATTAAACCATTTGGTCATTTCTGCCGCCGCCGCTGGCTCACCCGTCGGGGCGCGACCACGGCCAATGCGGAATAAGGTATCGATATCAACCGAACCGTCTTTATTTTGATGACGCGCCGGAACGTTACCGAGCAGCAGGCTGGTGGTTAGCACGTGATCGTACCAGGCAAAATCGCCCACCGGCAGCAGGTCAATGCCCGCCTGCTTCTGCTGCTCCCAGTGGCGGGCGCGTAGCTCGCGGCCTACAGCCAGCAGTTCTTCACGGGAGGCGTGACCCGCCCAGTAGCTTTCTTGCGCTTTTTTTAGCTCGCGACGCAGGCCAACGCGAGGAAAACCGAGGGTGTGGTTCAGAATAGTCATCATATGCCTCTCATGGATTTTTTGTGTTTTAGCCGTCCAGATGTTTACACATCCATAATGTGAAGGTACTGTATAATCCTCAAGCGCAAATTGTTCATGCCGAAGTGAAGGACTTTCATGATTGAAATTAAACATCTGAAAACGCTCCAGGCGTTGCGGAACTGCGGGTCGCTCGCAGCGGCAGCGGCGACGCTGCATCAGACGCAATCCGCCCTCTCCCACCAGTTCAGCGATCTGGAGCAGCGCCTCGGCTTTCGACTTTTTGTCCGCAAGAGCCAGCCGCTGCGCTTTACGCCACAGGGCGAAATCCTGCTGCAGTTGGCTAATCAGGTGTTGCCGCAAATAACCCAAGCGCTTCAGGCCTGTCATGAACCGCAGCAGGCGACGCTGCGCATCGCCATTGAGTGCCATAGCTGTATTCAGTGGCTGACGCCCGCGCTGGAAAACTTCCATAAGCAGTGGCCGCAGGTAGAGATGGACTTTAAGTCCGGCGTCACCTTCGACCCACAGCCGGCGCTACAGCAAAGCGAGCTGGATATCGTGCTGACCTCCGACATCCTGCCGCGTAGCGGTCTGCACTATTCGCCAATGTTTGATTACGAAGTGCGCCTGATTCTGGCGCCGGACCATCCGCTGGCGACCAAAGCGCGAATTACGCCGGAAGATCTGGCGGCAGAAACGCTGTTGATTTATCCGGTACAGCGTCAGCGTCTGGATATCTGGCGTCATTTCCTTCAGCCAGCAGGCATTAGCCCGCAGTTGAAAAGCGTGGATAACACGTTGCTGCTCATTCAGATGGTGGCAGCGCGAATGGGCATTGCCGCCCTGCCGCACTGGGTGGTAGAGAGTTTTGAGCGCCAGGGCCTGGTGGTGACCAAAACCCTGGGCGAGGGGCTGTGGAGCCGGCTGTACGCCGCCGTGCGCGATGGCGAGCAGCGTCAGCCGGTGATGGACGCGTTTATTCGTTCAGCGCGGAACCACGCTTGCGATCATCTGCCGTTTGTGAAGAACGCGGAGCGACCCAGTGCCGATGCACCCACAGCGAGGCCAGGATCACAGCCGCGCCTGTGAGGAAGCTCGGCCAGTGCGGCTGTTGGTGCCAGATTGCCAGGTTAACCAGCAGCCCCGCCGGCACATGCATATTGTTCATAATGCCTAAGGTGCCCGCATCCACCTGCGTGGCACCATAGTTCCACATAAAGTAACCCACCCCCGATGCGACGACGCCCAGGAACACCAGAATTCCCCACTGCGGCAGGGTTTGCGGCATTTTCTGCGCGTTGCCGAGCAGCGTCCAGGCCACCGCCGCAACCAGAAACGCCCCGAGATAAAACCAGGCAAAGGCGTTATGCTGCGGCATCGGGCGGGTTTCCATCAGGCGTTTATAGCCAACCATGCCGATGGCAAAGACGATGTTCGATAACTGCACCAGAATCAGACCGGTCCAGAAGTGGCTGGTGATGTGGTCGTAACGAATAATGCCCGCGCCGATCACCGCCAGCAGTGCGCTAAAAGCGTAGCTCCAGCGCAGACGGCGCCCGCTCATCAGGTCATAAATCAGCGTGATATAGAGCGGCGTCAGCACGGTAAAGAGCAGCAGCTCGGAGACCGTCAGATAGAGATAGGCATGGAAGCTCAGCATGTACATGATGCCCAGCTGCATCGCCCCCACCAGCATATACAGCCCGACGGTTTTCAGGCTGTGTCCGCGCGTACGCAGAAATGGCAGGAACACCAGCGCCGCCAAACCCACGCGCACCAGCACCGCAAAATAGCTGTCTACATGCCCGGCAAGGTATTCGCCGTAAAAACTGAATGAAAAGGCCCACAGAATCGTGGTAATAATCAGGAGCGCCACAATGAATGTCCGATTGGAAAATGAACACGCATTGTAGCGGAGTTGAAGGTTGACAACTGACCACTAAATAGCCAGTCGTCAATTTTTTATCGCAAGTACATATCGCGCAGGTAGTGAGGTACCGCGTCATCGGCGTTTGACCCGATCACTTCGAGGTCCGGATGCAGATCCTTCAGACGCTGGTGCGCGCCGGCCATGATGCAACCTTTACCCGCCATCGACAGCATTTCGGCATCGTTCATGCCGTCGCCGAAGGCAATACAGTCTTTTAGCGTATAGCCCATTGCTTTTGCCACCGCTTCCAGCGCGTGACCTTTCGACACGCCGCCCGCCATCACTTCCAGACAGGTCAGCGTCGAGAAGCTCACGTTCACGCGATCGCCCCAACGGGCGTTGATCGCCTGCTCCAGCGGCAGCAGCGTTTCGTGGTCGTTGCAGGTGAAGAACACCTTGCTGACGCCTTCCGGTTCCAGCAAACCCGGCTCATACAGGGTGTAGTTGAACACCGCTTCTTTGAAGAAACGCATCTCTTCCGGACGATGGCGGTTCATAAACCATTCGTCGTCACGATAGACGTTGGTCACGATATCCGGGTTGGCATTAACGATGCCAAAGAGATCGGCCGCAATATCGCGATCGAGGTTGTGGGCGAAGACCTGTTTGCCGTCAGCATCGTGCACGCGCGCACCGTTAGAGGTGATCATGTAGGATTTGATCCCCAGATTATCGCGAATCTGACCAACATCAATATAGTGACGACCGGTGGCGAACACAAAGTGCAGGCCGCGCTCGGTCAGCAGCTGTAGCGTCTCTTTGGCATACGGCGTTAAGTGGTGGTCAGGGGAGAGTAAGGTGCCATCTAAATCAGATGCGACTACCTGGTACATATTCGAATTTAACCTCTAAAAAGTGCGGCGCTGGCGCCGAATTAAGGGTGTCGACCAAAAAAATCGACGATGGCATTGAGTGCTACTGAGCGCATAGCGTCCTTTTCAAAAAGGATCTCATGATAGGCGCCTTCGATGACCAGCGGTTTACCGCCCTCACAAGGGTGGCCCGCCTCCGCGCGAAGGGCGCAGTAACGATCGTGCATGCGGTTATCCACCACGCGTTCTTCTTCTGCCTGAATCAGCAGCACAGGAAACGCGTCGTTTGCGGCGTCGGCAAGGATCTGTTCTCCTGCCAGAATGCCTTCTCTGACCCAGTGGTACGTTGGCCCGCCCACCCGCAACCGGGGTTCATCGGCGTAAAAACGCACGTTGCGCCGATAACGTTCGCGGCTATGGGTCAATACGTTAAGGCTAAACGGCAGCGCGTGCCATCGGCCTGTTCCCATTGCATACCCTTCACGAAGACGCTGATGGCCCTCAGCCCAATCGAGAAGCGGCCGCACAACCCATTCTGGCAGACGCATGATAATACCGAACATCGGCGCACAAAGCGCGATGGCATCACAGCCATGGGGATTACGCTGTAAAAACTGCGTCGCAATTGCTCCCCCCATGGAATGGGCGAGAATAAACCGCTGACGCCAGCGTCCCTGCAGAACTTCTTGCTGCCAGAAGGCGGCAAGATCGTCGACGTAGTCGCTGAATTTCGCCACGTGGCCACGATGGGTGTCGGACAACATACGCCCGGAACGCCCCTGACCGCGGTGGTCGATAATCAGGACATCAAAACCGCTGTGGAAAAGATCGTATGCCAGTTCAGCATACTTCACGTAGCTTTCAATTCGCCCCGGGCAGACCACGATAACCCGGTCATGCGCAGGCAGGCTGAAACGTACAAATCGTACCGGAACGCGATCGACGCCGACAAACTCCGCCTCTTCCCGTCCGCGCCAGAAATCCATCAACGGGCCGGTGGTAAACGCAGCAAACGCGTTTTCTCTTGTATTCCAATCCTTTTGCTGTTGAAACATCGGGCTTCCACCCCTGTTAACCGCTGAAAATTGTTTTTTTGTGACGTCTCACACAACGTCTGGACAATAGCGTATTGTGGCATAAAAACAGACAATCAGGGAGTTTCTCATGACCTTCGAATGGTGGTTCGCCTACTTACTAACATCCATAATTCTAAGCCTCTCACCGGGCTCAGGGGCGATCAATACGATGACCACCTCCATCAACCACGGCTACCGCGGCGCAGCGGCATCGATTGCCGGGTTGCAGGCCGGGCTGGCTATCCATATCGTGTTGGTGGGTATCGGTCTGGGTACCCTGTTCTCCCGCTCGGTGCTCGCTTTTGAAGTGC
This sequence comes from Kluyvera georgiana ATCC 51603, assembly GCF_001654985.1. Classification (GTDB taxonomy): domain Bacteria; phylum Pseudomonadota; class Gammaproteobacteria; order Enterobacterales; family Enterobacteriaceae; genus Kluyvera; species Kluyvera georgiana. Next base: position 20,170 of record NZ_LXEU01000058.1, on the reverse strand, counting down.
TGAAATGGGCGGGCGCAGCGTATCTTATCTGGCTGGGTATCCAGCAGTGGCGCGCGGCAGGCTCTATTGACCTGAAAACGCTGGCCAAAACGCAATCACGCGGCAAACTTTTCCAGCGCGCGGTGTTCGTTAACCTGACTAACCCAAAGAGCATTGTGTTTCTTGCCGCGCTGTTCCCCCAGTTTATCGTGCCGCACCAGCCGCAGGTGATGCAGTACCTGGTCCTTGGGGTGACCACAATTGTGGTCGATATCATCGTGATGATTGGCTACGCCACGCTGGCGCAGCGTATTTCGGCGTGGATTAAAGGGCCGAAACAAATGAAGGCGCTGAATAAGGTGTTCGGTTCGCTGTTTATGCTGGTTGGCGCGCTGCTGGCATCGGCAAGGCATGCCTGACGCAGAGAAAAGGACGAATCGGGCCCACTCCTGGCGAGTGGGCCTACGCGGTTAGCGCGAAATAATCAGGTGAATACCGAAACCGGCAAACAATGTCCCCGCTACGCCATCAATCCACTTCGCCGCACGCTGATAGCCACGACGCATCGCCGGCAGCGCAAACAGGCTGGCCACCACGGTGAACCACGCCAGCGTTTCGAGGATAATCAACAGGAAAATGCCCCAGCGCGCGCCCGCGCCAACGCTGTCGCCAACGAACAGTGAGAACACCGAGCCAAAGTAGATAATCGCTTTCGGATTCGCCAGGTTGGTCAGTAGCCCCTTCATAAAGCTGCGTCCACCCTGCGCCAGTTCAATCTGCGGTTCGGATTCCGTCGATGCTTTCTCTTTCTTCAACGCCCCGCGCAGCATCTGGTAGCCCATCCAGCACAGATACAGACCGCCGCCGACCATGATAATGGTATGCAGCCACGCCATCTTCTCGATAATCAGATGCAGGCCAAGCAGCGCCACGCCCGCCCAGACCATAACGCCGCAGGTAATCCCCAGCACGCCCATCATCGCCTCTTTACGCGAGCGGCTGACGGCAGTCTGCGAGACAAAAAAGAAGTCTGGACCAGGGCTCATCAACGCAATGATGTGCACCAGCGCCACGGTAAGAAATAGCGTTATCATGATAGACATACCCAACGGGACAATAAATTCGCGGAAAATAGTACAGTGAGTGACTATCCTGACACTTTTTCCGTCAACTGACTACTCTTCATCGTCACCATCAACGTGAGCGCGAATCAGCGCCAGGAACTCGCGGCCAAAACGCTCAAGCTTACGCGTTCCCACGCCGTTGACGCTAAGCATATCGCTCGGCGAAACAGGCATCTGCTCGGCCATTTCAATCAAGGTCGCATCGTTAAAGACAACGTACGGCGGGATATTTTCTTCATCGGCGATGGCTTTACGCAGCTTACGCAGCTTGGCAAACAGCTGTTTGTCGTAGTTGCCGACCGCCGCTTTCTGCATCACACGTGGCTTCAGCACCACGATACGCGGTACGGCAAGCTGCAGCGGCGCTTCACCGCGCAGCACCGGGCGCGCGGCATCCGTGAGCTGGAGAGCTGAATGTTGGGCGATGTTTTGCGTGACAAAGCCTAAGTGGATCAGCTGGCGAATGACGCTAACCCAATGCTCATGGCTTTTATCACGCCCCATCCCGTAGACCTTCAGCTTATCGTGGCCGAACTCGCGGATACGCTGACTGTTCGCGCCGCGAATCACCTCCACCACGTAGCCCATGCCAAAGCGCTGGTTCACCCGGCCAATGGTCGACAGCGCAATCTGCGCATCCTGCACGCCGTCGTACTGTTTTGGCGGGTCGAGGCAGATATCGCAGTTGCCGCACGGCTCCTGACGCCCTTCGCCGAAGTAGTTCAGCAGCACCAGACGACGGCAGGTTTGCGCTTCGGCAAAGGCCCCCATCGCATTGAGCTTATGCCGCTCGATATCCTGCAGCATGCCTTCTGGCTTTTCTTCCAGACAGCGGCGCAGCCATGCCATATCCGCCGGATCGTAAAACAGCATCGCCTCCGCAGGCAGGCCATCACGCCCGGCGCGGCCAGTCTCCTGATAGTAGGATTCGATGTTGCGAGGAATATCAAAGTGCACCACAAAGCGCACGTTAGGTTTGTTGATGCCCATACCAAACGCGACGGTCGCAACCACGATTTGCAGGTCATCGCGCTGGAATTTCTCCTGCACGTCAGCGCGCACGTCATTTTCCAGCCCGGCATGATAGGCTCCGGCGCTAATTCCCCGGCTTTGCAGACGCGCGGCGGTGTCCTCCACCTTCGAGCGGCTATTGCAGTAGATAATGCCGGATTTACCGCGCTGCTCCTGCACGTAACGCATCAGTTGGTCGAGCGGCTTAAACTTCTCCATCAGCATGTAGCGAATGTTAGGCCGGTCAAAGCTGCTGATTTGAATCAGGGGATCGTTCAGCCCCAGAAGGCGCACAATATCGCTGCGGGTCGTGTCGTCGGCGGTGGCGGTCAGCGCCATAAATGGCAGCGCCGGGAAGCGCTGGCGCAGGTGTCCCAGCGCGGCATATTCCGGGCGGAAATCGTGGCCCCACTGCGAAATACAGTGCGCCTCATCGACCGCCAGCATCACCGGGTTCCAGTGCGCCAGATGCTCAAGGAAGTTATCCAGCATCAGACGTTCAGGGGCAATATAGAGCAGGCGAATCTGCCCGGTGCGGCAGCCAGCCATCACCTCTTGCTGCTGTTCACGGGTCTGCGTGGAGTTGATGCACGCCGCCGCCACGCCGTTTGCCAGCAGCTGATCGACCTGGTCCTTCATCAGCGAGATCAGCGGTGAAACCACCACCGTCAGGCCGTCCATCACCAGCGCAGGAATCTGATAACAAAGGGATTTACCGCCTCCGGTAGGCATCACGACCAGGCAGTCGCGGCCGCTGAGCACGGTATCGATGATGGTTTCCTGGCCCGGGCGGAATTGCTGATAGCCAAAGGTCTCCTGCAAAACCTGTTTAGCCAGCGATTCCTGATTGATAACTTCCGCCTGTGCCACGTTGACCCCATTTACCTGAAAATAAAAACAGGCGCTATTTTCAGCGCCTGCGTGCCAAACTGCAATGTTTTAGACGAAATCCTTCGGCCATGCTCGCAACAAACCGTCGGATACCCTGTTAAAACAGGTCGTTAAGCATTACACCCACCCCAACGCGGGTTTGATTGAAGTTGTAATCAATAAGCGATTCACCGTAGCCGCTGTAGACCTGAGTATAGACGCGCACATGTTTGCTGATCGGATAGCTGACGCCCAGCTCCGCGCCGCCGTAGCCGGTGTTCCAGTTGTACTGCCCCTGCGCGCTCAGCACCGCATCGCCCAGCTGATAGCCGATTTTCAGCCGGTAGTATCCCATATATTTGGTGATATCCGGGTTATCGTCGGTATCGCCAATCACATACCAGGGTTTGACTTCCACCAGCCAGTTGCCGTTTTGCGCCATCAGCCGCGTATACAGGCGGTTCCAGCTGCGCGAGGTCGGGTCAGATCGGCCATTTGAGTCATGGTTAAAGCCCACTTCAACATCGCGCAGCGTCCAGCCGGCAAAGCGATAGTCGGTGGCGAAGCCCAGGAACATCTGCGGCTCGTAGTTGGTTTCGCGAAACGGCGCAGATTCACCGCTGTTAGAAAGCTGCCACCAGGAGCGCTGCGTGTAGGAAGCCGCCAGCACCGAGTTATCTCCCAGAATGCCGCGCCACAGCGGGAAAGCCAGGCTCAGCTGAAACTTCACCTCGTCCTTACGCGCGTTCTCAGCCCAGTCGTAGGAGCGAATCGCCTCTTTATTGAGATCGCTGGTCCAGGTATACAGCAGGTAGTTGCTTTCATAAGGGTAGAGCGTGAACGGATTGTCATGCTCCTGCAGCAGGTTCGCAATAATACTGCCACGCACCGCCGGTACATCATGTACTTCCTTAATCGTCGCTTCCTGCGCCAGCGCCGAGGCAGGCAGCAGCAACGCCAGTAACCCACTCCTTGAGAATCGCATCAGTCACTTTCCCCTGAGATATATAAAAACAATGAATAACAAAATGACACTCATTCTACCTTTTTACGTTGTTCTTGCTCATCAAACCTTTCCGAAAGTAGAAATCAACATTCAATCGGCATAAAATCAACATTTTATTAACACACAAAAATAAGGTCATTATGTCTGCCGAACTCACCGCCGCCGAAGCGCTCAAGCTGGTTGGGGAAATCTTTGTCTACCATATGCCGTTTAACCGCGCTCTGAATCTGGAGCTGGAAGTCTACGAAAAAGCCTTTGCGCAGCTGAGCTTTAACAACCAGCCGATGATGGTGGGAAACTGGGCGCAAAGCATTCTGCACGGCGGTGTGATCGCCTCAGCGCTGGACGTGGCCGCCGGGCTGGTGTGCGTAGGCAGCACGCTGACGCGCCACGACACCATTAATGAAGACGAGCTGCGCCAGCGGCTGTCGAAAATGGGCACCATCGATCTGCGCGTGGACTATCTGCGTCCGGGGCGCGGCACGCGCTTTACCGCCAGCAGCACGCTGCTGCGCGCCGGGAACAAGGTTGCCGTGGCGCGCGTTGAACTGCACAACGAAGAGAAAACGCATATTGCCAGTGCGACGGCGACTTATATGGTGGGATAACCGCCAGAATCGCGTAACATTACATGACTTTTTCGTAATGGATGTTTCACATGGATCCCAAACAAACGCGTCAGGGCGTACTTCTCGCTCTTGCCGCCTATTTTATCTGGGGCATCGCTCCAGCCTACTTCAAGCTGATTTACTACGTCCCTGCCGATGAGATCCTGACCCACCGCGTCATCTGGTCGTTTTTCTTTATGGTGGCCTTGATTAGCATCAGCCGCCAATGGCCGCAGGTGCGAACGCTGCTGAAAACCCCGAAAAAGGTCTTTCTGCTGGCGCTGTCGGCGGTGCTGATCGGCGGTAACTGGCTGCTGTTTATCTGGTCGGTTAACAACCACCACATGCTGGAGGCCAGCCTCGGTTATTTCATTAACCCGCTGGTGAATATTTTGCTGGGCATGATTTTCCTCGGCGAGCGCTTCCGCCGCATGCAGTGGCTGGCGGTGATTCTGGCTATCTGTGGCGTGCTGGTACAGCTGTGGACCTTCGGCTCACTGCCGATCATCGCGTTGGGTCTGGCGTTCAGTTTCGCCTTCTACGGCCTGGTTCGTAAGAAAATTGCCGTCGATGCACAAACCGGGATGCTGTTCGAAACGCTCTGGCTGCTGCCGGTGGCGGCGATTTATCTTTTCGGCATCGCCGACAGCGCCACCAGCCACATGGGCAACAACTCGTGGTCGTTGAATCTGCTGCTGATCGCCGCAGGCGTCGTGACCACCATTCCGCTGCTGTGCTTTACCGGCGCGGCAACGCGTCTGCGCCTTTCCACGCTGGGCTTTTTCCAGTATATCGGCCCAACGCTGATGTTCCTGCTGGCGGTGACGTTCTACGGTGAGGTACCGGGGGCGGATAAGATGGTCACGTTCGCGTTTATCTGGGTAGCGCTGGCGATTTTCGTGATGGATGCGATTTACACGCAGAGACGCGGTCGTCGAGGTTAAAGAAGTGGCCGGAGGGCGGCGACGCCTTCTCCGGCACAACCATTACAGCCAGTTCTTGCGCTTGAAGTACAGGTACGGCGCAAGCCCCGCCAGAATCATAAAGATAATCGCGCCCGGATAACCAAAGCTCCACTTCAACTCCGGCATAAACTCGAAGTTCATCCCATAGCTTGAAGCCACCAGCGTCGGCGGCAGGAACACCACGGACACCACCGAGAAGATCTTGATGATGCGGTTCTGCTCGATGTTGATAAAGCCCATCGCCGCTTGCATCAGGAAGTTAACCTTCTGGAACAGCGATTCGTTATGTGGCAGCAGGGATTCGATATCGCGCAGGATTTCGCGCGCTTGCTCCAGCTGACTGGCCGGTAAACGTGCTTTGCGCACGAGGAAGTTCAGCGCGCGCTGGGTATCCATCAGACACAGGCGAACCTTCCAGCCGATATCTTCCAGCTCGGCCAGCGTGGACAGCGCTTCGTCGTACTCATCGCCCTGGTGCCCTTCCATAATCACGCGGCTGAGCTTTTCCAGGTCGCTGTAGATATTTTCAATTTCATCCGCCAGCTGTTCGATTTTGGTTTCGAACAGGTCCAGCAACAGCTCGTAGGCGTTGCCATCGACCATCGCCTGGTTACGTGCGCGCATACGATACAGGCGGAACGCCGGCAGCTCGCGCTCGCGCAGGGTAAACAGTCGCCCTTCACGGATGGTGAATGCGACGGTGGAGTTACCGGCGTGATCGTCCGCATCTTCGTAGAAGAAGAAGGAGTGAATATGCAGGCCGTCTTCGTCTTCAAAAAAACGCGCGGATGCTTCGATGTCTTCCAGTTCGGGGCGCGTGGCCAGGTTCTGGCCCAAATCCTTTTGCACACGGTTACGTTCATCGTCATCCGGCTCGACTAAATCGACCCACACCGAGCTGGCGAGGTGTTCGATTTCGTCCGCTTCCAGACGCGTTAAACGATTATTTTCCAGTTGAAATGCGCTCAGCATGACCGGGACTCCCAATGCAAAAAATTATCGGACAGCCGGTGGGCACACAGAAACTACAGGGGTTTCAGACCATTAAACAGCCTGACTCAATGCGACGGGATAAAATACGGGTCGCTGACAACCGCTAAGGCTATCAGCATATGAGGATAGCCTTAGGAGTTGTTCCTGAATGACAGGAAGGTGAGCCAGCATCTACTGGGTGTGTCCAAGGCTTTGTCCTCTTAGCGTAATCGTGCGCGCATGTTACGCCAGCAAAAAAACGGCGTCAACACGCAACGAAACGCTAACCAGGATTAATTACCTTCTGTTCCGTAAGGCTAGCAGATCGTTACAAAATAATGATATTTTTCTGAAAGTTATACCGTTTCCAGCCTGGCGTAGGCCGCCACCAGCCATTTAATTCCCTGCCCCTGGAACGCGACCTGCAAACGGCTGTGTTCACCGCTGCCTTCCAGGTTGACGATGGTGCCCTCGCCAAACTTAGCGTGGCGCACGCGCTGGCCGAGTTTGTAGCCGGTATCATTCTCCGCCATCGGCGTCCCCATTCGCTGATGGCTCACCGGACGGCTGACGGTCGCGCGCAGACGCACCTCTTCCACGCAGGCTTCCGGCAGTTCACCAATGAAACGCGACGGGCGATGATAAACCTCTTTACCATACAGACGGCGGGTTTCGGCATAGGTTAGCGTCAGCTTCTGCATCGCGCGGGTGACGCCGACGTAGGCCAGACGGCGCTCTTCTTCCAGACGGCCGCCTTCATCCAGCGACATCTGGCTTGGGAACATCCCCTCTTCCATCCCGACGATAAACACCTGCGGGAACTCCAGACCTTTGGCCGAGTGCAGGGTCATCAGCTGTACCGCATCCTGCCAGGTATCGGCCTGACCTTCCCCGGCCTCCAGCGCCGCATGGGACAGGAACGCCTGCAGCGGCATTAAATCTTCGTCTTCTTCGTTGTAGCTGAACTGGCGCGTTGCCGTCACCAGTTCATCTAAGTTTTCGATACGCGTCTGGCCCTTCTCGCCTTTTTCCTGCTCGTACATCATGCGCAGGCCGGAATCTTTGACCACCCGATCGGTTTGTACGTGCAGCGGCATATCGGCCGTTTCCTGCGCCAGCGCGTCAATCAGCTCCATAAAGCGCTGTAAAGCGCTCGCGGCGCGGCCAGCCAGCGCTTTCTCCTGCAGCAGCTCGCGGCAGGACTGCCACAGCGTCAGCTGTCGGTCGCGCGACGTCTGACGTACCACGTCCAGCGTACGGTCGCCAATGCCGCGGGTTGGCGTATTCACCACACGCTCAAATGCCGCATCGTCGTTACGGTTGGCAATCAGGCGCAGGTACGAGAGCGCATCTTTGATTTCCTGACGTTCGAAGAAGCGCATCCCGCCATAAATGCGGTACGGCATGCTGGCTTGCAGCAAGGCCTCTTCCAGCACGCGCGATTGGGCGTTGCTGCGATAGAGAATGGCACACTGGTCCAGCGCGCCGCCGTTGTCTTGCCAGGTTTTAATTCGGTTCACCACAAAGCGGGCTTCGTCGAGCTCGTTAAACGCGCAGTAGAGAGAAATCGGCTCGCCGTCGGCGCCGTCGGTCCACAGTTTTTTGCCCAGACGTCCGTTGTTGTTTTCAATCAGGGCGTTCGCCGCGCTCAGGATATTGCTGGTTGAACGGTAGTTCTGCTCCAGACGGATGGTTTCGGCACCGGGGAAATCGTTGAGGAAGCGCTGGATGTTCTCCACCTGCGCCCCACGCCAGCCGTAGATCGACTGGTCATCGTCGCCAACGATCATTACCTTGCCGGTGTCGCCCGCCAGCAGACGGATCCAGGCGTACTGAATGTTGTTGATATCCTGGAATTCGTCCACCAGAATATTGGTAAAGCGTTCGCGGTAGTGCTGGAGGATGTGCGGCTTGTTGAGCCACAGTTCATGGGCGCGCAGCAGCAGTTCGGCGAAGTCCACCAACCCCGCGCGATCGCAGGCTTCCTGATAAGCCTGATAGACCTTCTGCCAGGTCTGTTCGACCGGGTTGCCGTAACTTTGCAGGTGATGCGGACGCAGACCTTCATCTTTCTGGCTGTTGATAAACCACATCGCCTGGCGCGGCGGCCACTGCTTTTCGTCGAGGTTCATCGCTTTAATCAGCCGTTTGAGCAGGCGTAGCTGATCTTCGCTATCGAGAATCTGGAAATCCTGCGGCAAGCCGGCGTCCAGGTGATGCGCACGCAGCAGTCGGTGCGCCAGACCGTGGAAGGTGCCAACCCACATGCCGCCCTGCGAGGTGCCCATCAGCTCACCAATACGGTGGCGCATTTCCGCCGCCGCTTTGTTGGTAAAGGTGACGGCCATAATGGAGTACGGCGAGCAGTTTTCGACGCTTTGCAGCCAGGCGATGCGGTGCACCAGCACGCGCGTCTTGCCGCTGCCTGCCCCGGCGAGCACCAGCATGTTGGTTCGCTCCGCCGCGACGGCTTCGCGTTGTTTATCGTTGAGGCTGTCGAGCAGGTAAGAAACGTCCATTGATGGCACCGTCGGTCAATAAAAAGAGAACCACTACGCTAAATCATTCGTACCGCGTCGAAGGACTTAGCGTAGCGAACACTGGGAATTTATACAGAATTATATCAGCGAGGTCAGAGATGCCAACCGGGAAATCTCAATGTGCGGCAACAAACGGCTGTCGGCGGTCTGCATCAGATCGGCATTTTCCGGCTTGATCCAGCAGGCCTGCATCCCACAGCGCACGGCGCCCGCGACATCGGTGGTCAGGTCATCGCCCACGTGCAAAATCTCGCCGAGCGGTACGTTGAGCTTTTCTGCCGCCAGGTGATACATATCGGCAAACGGCTTCGAGCGCCCGTCCGGCCCGGCGCGGAGCACAAACTCAAAATAGCCGCTCAGACCAAATAGCTCCGGCTGTGCGTTACCGTTGGTAATCGCCACCAGCGGCCACTTTTTGCCCAGCTTTTGCAGGGTATCGTGGGTTTCCTGTGGTACGTCAACCCGGCTACGCCAGTGGGCGAAGTTATTCATCGCCGCATCGGCACCGGCTTTCGCTTCCTGGGCCGTTAACCCCAGCTGTCGCATCCCTGACTCCAGCGCACGCCAGCGCCATTCGGTGACGTCGTGATAAATTTCCGGCTCGGTCTTCAGCAGCGCATCGCGCCACTGTTGAAGCGTGCGGGCATCAAAGTTCGCCAGCGCCGGGTGGTAACCACGCACAAAGTTCAGCGACTCCTGCATCGTGCGGTCAATCACCGGGCGGTTATCGTAAAGGGTATCGTCAAGGTCAAACGTCAACGCGGCAATCGCGCCCAGCGGTCGATAAAAACGCATTATTTCTCCCGTTTGGCGCGCGGATGCGCCGCATCGTACACCGAAGCAAGGTGTTGGAAATCAAGATGGGTATAGATTTGGGTGGTCGAAAGGTTGGCATGGCCCAGCAGCTCCTGCACGCCGCGCAGATCGCCGCTTGACTCAAGCATATGGGTCGCAAACGAGTGGCGCAGCTTGTGTGGATGCACGTGGCTGTTCAGACCCTGCTTCACGCCCCATTCGGCAAAACGTTTTTGCACGTTACGGGCAGAAATACGCTTGCCGAGCTTTGAGAGGAACAACGCATCTTCGTCGCTCCCAAACAGCCCGCGCAGGTCGAGCCAGTGTTCAATCCACGCCACGGCGTTACGGCCAATCGGCAACCTGCGCTCTTTGCTGCCCTTGCCCATCACCCATACTTCACCGGTATCGAGATCCAGATGTTTGATATCCAGATTGACCAGCTCGGACAGACGCAGGCCCGCGCCGTACATCACTTCCAGCATCGCGCGGTCGCGCACCGCCAGCGGGTCGTTAAGGTCAATATCCAGCAGGCGGTTAACGTCGTCGACGTCGATATTTTTCGGCAGGTGGCGCGGCGCTTTTGGCGCGGCAATCCCTTTCGCCGGGTTAGCGGGCAGCACGCCCTGGCTGACCATCCAGTCAAAGAAGCTGCGTAGGGCCGACAGGCGCAGCGCCAGGCTTGCCGCTCCCAGGCCCTTACGGCGGCTGCGGGTGGCGAAGCTGCGTACCATCGCAGCATCACATTGTTGCCAATTCCGCAGGCCCATACCTTCGGCCAGTTCAATAATGGCATCAAGCTGACGCTGATAATTCAGGAGGGTGATGGGGCTGAGCTGCCGCTCAACGCCGAGATAGCGCAGGAAGCGGGTAACGTCTTGCCCCAATGCGGTATCGCTGGTCATTCGCGTTCAATCCATCGTTCCAGCAGGCCAGGCAGCATTAAGGCGATTTCCTGCAACAGCTGCGTTCCCTGCCCAGGCTGATAGTGGTGCGGATCACGGCTGCTGAAGAGAATCACCCCGAGGTCGCCATCGCTGCCCATCATCGACATGGCTACCGAACCTACCGCTTTGGCCTCTGGCAGCACCAACAGCAGTTCCGGACCGTTGAGGGTGCCCAGATAGTGGTTTGACTGACCTAAGCGTTGGATGCGCAGCGGCTCGAACGCCTGACGAGAGAGCACCAGATCGGTGTGTTTAGAGGGAGCGCCAAGCCGCCAGCGGTCGGAGAACAGTCTTATCGACGCCCCCGCTAGCCCCAGCTCGCGCGCCCAACGGTGAAAACGCAGCAGCAAATCGTCCAGGCTTTCGGCGCATGCCAGCCGGTTTTGCAGATGCAGCAAGCGATAGAACAACCCTTCGTTGGCCGTTGCCTGCTCCATCAGTTGGCTCATATTCTCTTCGAGCATCGCGATATAGTTGCGCGAGCGCGCCATATGCCACTCGACCAGCGAAACCATGCCCCGCACCGGGTGCGGGACGCGCATCTGCTCGACGGCAGCGGCATTACGAATAAAGAATTCAGGATGTTGCAACAGATAGTCTACCACCGCGCCGTCATTCAGCACGGTGATGGCGTCCTGCTGTTCTTCCCCAACCTGTTTCATAGATGAATAAATCCGTCATAGACATGTGCCGCCGGGCCAGTCATAAACAACGGTTGACCCGGGCCTTTCCAGGCGATATCAAGACGCCCGCCCGGCAATTCCACGCGCACTTCTTCCGCCAGCAAGCCCTGCTGAATACCGACGGCAACCGCCGCACACGCACCGCTTCCACAGGCCTGCGTCTCACCCGCGCCGCGTTCGTACACGCGCAGGCGGATGTGATCGCGTTTCACGACCTGCATAAAACCAATGTTAGCGCGTTCTGGAAAACGTTCATGGCTTTCCATCACCGGGCCCAGCGTTTCAACGGCCGCCGTATCGACGTCGTCGACCTGAATCACGCAGTGCGGGTTCCCCATGGAAACCACGCCGCACAATACTGTCTGCTCGGCCGCACGCATAATATAGGTCTTTTCCGCTTTATTGGCGCGGAACGGAACCTGCGAGGGCTCAAAGTTCGGCTCGCCCATATTGACGCGTACCAGGTCATCTTCCGTGACGCTTAATACCATACGACCGTTGGCCGTGCTGACGCGGATATCACGTTTATTGGTCAGCCCTTTCAGACGCACAAAGCGGGCAAAACAGCGCGCACCGTTGCCGCACTGAGAGACTTCGCTGCCGTCGGCGTTGAAAATGCGGTAGTGAAAATCCAGGTCCGGATCGTAAGGCGGTTCGACAACCAGCAACTGATCGAAACCCACGCCAAGATGGCGGTCTGCCAGTCGGCGGATCAGCTCAGGCGAAAAAAACACATTCTGCGTTACCGCGTCGACGACCATAAAATCGTTGCCGAGGCCATGCATTTTAGAGAACTGCATCATCTACTCCAGTTGCGCGGTACAGAACGGAATCAGTAGTTAACCTGCGTCGGGCCGCCGTCGTCGCCACGATCGTTACGATCCGGCGTCGCGCTCTGCACAGGCGGCGTCACGGGTTTGGTCGGCGGTGCCGCCGTCTTATCAGCCGGAGGGAAATAGAGCGGGCCCTTCAGGCCGCAGCCTGCAAGGCTAAACAGTGCAAGTAACAAAGCCAGCGGTCGAAAAATCTTATTCATTATTAAGATGCCTGTAGTTCAATGCTTTCTATTTTCTATCATCGCAGGAGAAGGCGCAAAAGCAAGCGTTAAGCGCCTGACTGCAACGTGATTTGTTTCACGCTATACTGCCGCTATCACTAAATAGCGGGATAAAACAATGAACGACAGTGAATTTCATCAATTGGCCGATACCCTGTGGCTGACCATCGAAGAACGTCTGGACGACTGGGACGGCGACAGCGATATCGACTGTGAAATTAACGGCGGCGTGTTAACCATCAGCTTTGAAAACGGCAGCAAAATTATTATTAACCGTCAGGAACCGCTGCACCAGGTGTGGCTGGCGACCAAACAGGGCGGCTATCACTTTGACCTGAAAGGTGACGAGTGGGTGTGCGATCGCAGCGGCGAAACGTTCTGGAATCTGCTGGAGCAGGCAGCCACGCAGCAGGCGGGTGAGGAAGTGAGTTTCCGCTAAGGCTGATCGCCGGATGGCGGTGTAAACACCTTATCCGGCCTACAAAAAACACGAAACGAGTCGGCCGGATAAGGCGAAGCCGCCATCCGGCATCATGATTAAGAGAAGTACTGCTGTAACAGCGGCGCGTTATTGTTGTCATGGTTTGACGGCGGCGGCACAATCGCCTGGCTGCGGAACGGAATCACCTGCGCGCGACCGTCAACCTTCACAATCTGATAGAACTGCGGCAGGTTGAAGTTGATAAAGCTTGAGCCGTAGGTGAAGCGATCGTGCGACGAGGAATAGAAGCGGCTAACGTCGCGCACCAGCTCCTCTTTGCTGCCTTCACAGTGGTGGTACACCTCTGCGCGGTTACTCTCGTCAAGAATGTAGATATTAAAGCCCTGATCTTCGCCCGATTCCTCGAAGAAGAACTGGATAATCCCTTCGCTGGCAAAGCCATCCACCACCGGCGGCAACTCCACATGGTTGGTCTCAACCTGCACCGACAGACCGTGCAGCTTGTTATGCGAAATCGCGCCGTAAAACTCGATGGCGTTTTCCAGCTTCTGTACCGACACGTTCAGACGCTCAAAGAACAGGCCCCAGGTTTGCCCGGAGACACGCAGCGCTTTGAAGCGGCCGGTTTCCTGACGGGTACTGGAAAGGCGCAGTTCAATACACTCGGAGACCAGCTGCTGCACACGGGTACGAATCAAGCCGCGCAGATGCTGGCTGTAGCAGAACACTTCGACGCTGTCCGGCGGCGCGGCATCCTGGTGCATTTTACCGAGGATGGTTTTCAGCGCTTCGATCATCGCCTGCTCGCCGTTGAAGTGCAGCGTACGCACTTCGTTCCACGAGTTGCGATACAGCAGGTCGACGCTGCCGACCAGGCACTTCTGATCTTCGCCAAAGCTGAAAGTATCCAGCTTGCGGAAATCGAAGTGCACCACCTGATTGCGGAAGGCCGCCGTCGGGTCGTATTCGAGGTTGACGATAATCGCCAGATGGCGAATTTCACACGGGCTGTACAGCGCTTTCGGCGTTGGCGCAGGCAGACGCAGCGGGAAGTGGTGCGATACGTCAGCAACCATCTCCTGCAGTTTCGCCAGATCAACAATGCCGTTGCCCTTAATAAACAGGCGCGTGCGTGAAGTCAGCAGGCCGTTAAACCAGGCCCAGGCCACCAGCTTGTTGAGATAGCGGTTATATTCCAGCGGCTGATGGCTGATGATGGATTCCATGTTCGGCGCGCGATTGTAAAGGTACCAACCCGTACGGTTGGCGCGTCCCGGCGGAACGTAGATAAAGGTTAGATTCGGTTCGGACAGGTCCGGGGAGATCTGCGGGTTCACCAGCGTCACTTTGCCCGGCAGCGCTTCAAACGCGGCGTACAGCTTACGCGTCAGCACGCCGATATCCTGCGGACTGGCGGAAACGCTCAGGTTGTTACGACGAGCGAAGCGGATCAGATTGCGGTAGCTCTGCATCATCGCGTCGAGCAGTTCGTTGTGCGCTTCGCGGACCTGGTCGATTTTCCAGTTGGCGCGGTTGTCGAGCATCGCCAGACGCTCTTCACTCCAGCCCCACTCTTTCACCAGTTGGCCCACCACTTCGCGACGCCAGCCAACGCAAGCGCGTTCACGGCTAAGCTTTTCGCACACTTTCAGATAGAAGCAGCGGCGGACAAGGTCAAGACGGGTTTCGTCGTCGATGGCCTTCAGGTATTCGGTCACGCGTTCCAGCATCATGCAGTAAGCATCAAGACCGAAGGAGACGATCTCGCCGTCATGCAGACGCTGTTTAATATCCTTCGCCAGCAGGCGCGTGTTGGGATACTCCCACGAGTAGGCTTCCAGCAGCAGGGTTTTCAACACCGCTTTGTACGGTGAGTCGATACTCTTATACAGCTGCCACAGGCTGGCGCCAAAGTACTCTTCGGCGGAGAGCGAGCTCAATCCACCGAGGTCGAGCCATTCGTTTGGCGTCAGAACGCCCTGGGCGTAGAGCGTCATCACGTAGTCATCGTAATGATCTTCTTCTTCGCACGGCACCATATTCCACAGAATACGTTTGCCCGCCAGGCGCACCGCCGTACGGTAAAATTCGTCGAGCAGTAAAATGTGCTGCGTTGAACCACAGTCTTCCCCACCGAGGCTGCCGCTTTCGTTATGACGGAAACGGTTCTCGTCGATCAGGAAGAAGCTGACTTCAACGCCCAGCGATGCCGCCCAGCTTTCCAGCAGGCTGCATTTGCGCTGTAACAATTGGCGTTCATCATTATCGAGCCACGACTGGTGACAGACCCAGATATCCAGATCGGACGAACAGCTCTGGCCAACGGACGAGGTGCTGCCCATGGTGTAAACGCCGGTAATCGGCAGTTCGCCCTTGGCCGTGCTCTGCGGCGGCATGCCGCGATGCAGCTCGAGTTCGTCGAGGTAATGGCGTTGGGTTTCATCAGGCGTGTAAAGGCAGATGCCCTTGGGAACGTTACCGTCAAGGTAACCCGGCATCAGCGGATGATGATAATGTAATAATGTCGGCAGTAGACTGTATACCTGCTGGAAAGCAGGGCCCATGGCTGCAAGCGCGCGATCCACGCGCAGTTGGTTGATGGCATCCAGTCTCTGTTTTAGCGTCTCAATATAGAGGTACAAGACATATCGCCTGATGTTCAAAACCTCGACGTATCCTGTTAAAGCGGTACGGAGGTTTTAATATTTCAACAAGAAGAACCGTTACCGTTTTTCGTCCGCCGTTGTCATTATCGAATTCTGGACAAAAAATGGTTTAAAACGTGATCAATTTAACACCTTGCCGGTTGACCGTAAAGAATGTTGCACTACAACAAGTGTAGCATTGAATGCTGCTGTAAACCCCGGCATACGATCAAGACAGTGCCAGTAATGAACGGTAAACACAACCCCGTTTATGCATGTCTCCGTCTAAGCTGAAGGCACGTTTCCTGCATCGCGAATTGTTCAGGGTATGAATCCCTGAAAACTAACATCATTAAGGCAACAATGTTAGGATGGACAACGGACGATAGATGACGGTAACAAGCATGTTAGACAAAGTTTTGAGAATTGCCACACGCCAGAGCCCGCTCGCGCTCTGGCAAGCGCACTATGTAAAAGAGCGCCTGGAGGCTTGCCATCCCGGGCTGGCGGTGACGCTTGTCCCGATGGTCACGCGCGGCGATGTGATCCTTGATACGCCGCTGGCAAAAGTGGGCGGCAAGGGGCTCTTTGTCAAAGAGCTGGAGCTGGCACTGCTTGAAAACCGCGCCGATATCGCCGTGCATTCGATGAAAGATGTGCCGGTTGAGTTCCCCGAAGGGCTGGGGCTGGTGACCATCTGCGAGCGCGACGACCCGCGTGACGCCTTCGTCTCGAACCATTATGCCTGTATGGACGACCTCCCTGCTGGCAGCGTCGTCGGCACTTCCAGCCTGCGCCGCCAGTGCCAGTTGGCCAAACGTCGCCCGGATCTGGTGATCCGCTCGCTGCGCGGCAACGTCGGCACGCGCCTGAGTAAACTCGACAACGGCGACTACGATGCGATTATCCTGGCCGTAGCCGGTCTTAAACGTCTGGAGCTGGATGCCCGCATCCGCCAGCCGATGTCGCCGGAAGAGTCGCTCCCGGCCGTAGGCCAGGGTGCCGTCGGCATTGAGTGCCGCCTCGACGACGAAAAAACGCGTGCGCTGCTGGCGCCGTTGAATCATGACGACACCGCTGTCCGCGTGCGCGCCGAACGGGCGATGAACACGCGGCTGGAAGGCGGCTGCCAGGTGCCGATCGGCAGCTATGCTGAACTCATTGATGGCGAACTGTGGCTGCGTGCGCTGGTTGGCGCGCCCGACGGCAGTCAGATGGTTTGCGGCGAGCGTCGCGGCCAGCCGGAAGATGCCGAGAAAATGGGTATTGCGCTGGCCGAAGAACTGCTCGATAACGGCGCGCGAGAAATTCTTGCCGCCGTCTACGACGGAGACGCCTCAGTATGACCATTCTGGTTACCCGCCCCGCCCCGCAAAGTGAAGCGCTCGTAAGCCGTTTGCGCGCGCTGGGGCGAGTAGCCTGGAGTTTTCCGCTGATTGAATTCACCCCAGGCCGCGAGCTCAATACGCTCAGCGAGTCGCTTGGCGCGCTGGGCGACGGGGATTTAGCCTTCGCGCTATCGCAGCATGCGGTAAGCTTCGCCCAGGCCCAGTTACAACAACAGCGTCTTCGCTGGCCTACCTCTCCCCGCTATTTTGCGATTGGCCGCACCACGGCGCTGGCTCTGCATCAGGTCAGCGGGGCTGACGTACGCTACCCTTTAGATCGGGAAATCAGCGAAGTATTGCTACAATTACCTGAATTACAAAATATTGCGGGAAAGAAAGCGCTTATCCTGCGCGGTAACGGTGGCCGCGAACTGCTCGCGGAAACGCTGACCGCGCGCGGCGCCGACGTGACGCTGTGTGAATGCTATCAGCGCAGCGCCATTCACTACGACGGCGCGGAAGAAGCCATGCGCTGGCAGTCGCGAGGCGTCTCGACGATTGTGGTCACCAGCGGCGAAATGCTGCGACAGCTTTGGGCGCTGATTCCCCTCTGGTACCGGGAGAGCTGGTTGCTCAAATGCCGGTTACTGGTGGTGAGCGAACGCATTGCAAAACTGGCCCGGGAAATGGGCTGGCAGGAAATTCAGGTTGCCGATAGCGCAGACAACGATGCGCTGCTGCGCGCATTACAATAACTCTCAAAATTGGAAGCCATAATGACGGAACAAAAAGAAAACTCCGCCGTGGTTGAAGAATCCGGGGATGTCGTGAAAACCACGCCGCAACCCGAGGTCCGTAAGCCAGAAAATGCTGAGAAGAAAAATACCGGCGGGAAAACCAGTCTGGTGCTGAGCGCCGTTGCTATCGCTATCGCGCTGGCGGCGGGCGTCGGCCTGTACGGCTGGGGCAAACAGCAGGCCGTCAACCAATCCACCACCAGCGATACCCTCGCCAACCAGCTCATCGCGCTGCAAAAAGCGCAGGATGCGCAGAAAGAGGCGCTGGAAACCACCATTAAACAGCAGGCCGAGCAGCTTGAGGCGGCGAAAGCCCAGCAGAGCGAAATGGCCAAACAGTTGGATGAAGTGCAGCAGAAAGTGGCGGCCATCTCCGGCACCGATTCAAAAACCTGGCTGCTGGCCCAGGCCGATTTCCTGGTGAAGCTGGCCGGGCGCAAGCTGTGGAGCGACCAGGACGTAACCACTGCCGCAGCTCTACTGAAAAGCGCGGATGCCAGCCTCGCGGACATGAACGACCCCAGTCTGATTACCGCGCGCCGGGCGATTACCGAAGATATCGCCAGCCTCTCCGCCGTGTCGCAGGTTGATTTCGACGGCATCATTCTGAAGGTGAACCAACTGGCCAATCAGGTGGATAACCTGCGTCTGGCGGACAACAATACCGACGATTCACCGATGGACAGCGACGATGGTGAACTGTCGGCTTCGCTCAGCGAGTGGCGCGTCAATTTGCAAAAAAGTTGGCAGAACTTTATGGACAGCTTTATTACCATTCGCCGCCGCGACGAGACCGCCGTGCCGCTGCTGGCGCCGAACCAGGAGATCTACCTGCGCGAGAACCTCCGCGCTCAGCTGCTGGCCGCCTCGCAGGCCGTGCCGCGTCATCAGCAGGAAACCTACAAGCAGGCGCTGGATAACGTCTCGACCTGGGTACGCGCCTACTATGATACCGATGACGCCGCCACGAAAACGTTCCTGAGTGACATCGATCAACTCAGCCAGCAGAGTATCGCCATGGACGTTCCGGACACCCTGCAAAGCCAGCCGATTCTGGAGAAGCTGATGCAGACCCGCGTGCGTAACCTGATGGCGCAGCCCGCTGTCGCTCAGCCTACGGCGGAGCAACCGGCCGCCGCAGAGCCAGCGCCAGTGCCAGCACAAGGAGAGTAATCGATGCTTAAAGTCTTATTACTCTTTGCAGTGCTGATTGCCGGCGTGGTGCTTGGCCCGATGATCGCCGGCCATCAGGGCTACGTGCTGATTCAGACCGATACATACAACATTGAAACCAGCGTCACCTGGTTTGTCATCATCATGATTATGATCATGGTGGTCCTGTTCGCGCTGGAATGGATTCTGCGCCGCATTTTCCGTACCAGCGCCCATACCCGCGGCTGGTTTGTGGGTCGCAAACGTCGTCGCGCACGCAAGCAGACCGAGCAGGCGCTGTTGAAACTGGCGGAAGGCGACTATCAGCAGGTTGAAAAGCTGATGTCGAAAAATGCCGATCACGCGGAACAGCCGGTGGTCAACTACCTGCTGGCGGCCGAAGCTGCGCAGCAGCGCGGTGACGAAGCGCGCGCTAATCAGCACCTACAGCGTGCAGCGGAAAATGCCGGTAACGATCTGATCCCGGTTGAGATTACACGCGTCCGTCTACAGCTGGCGCGTCATGAAACCCACGCGGCGCGCCACGGTATTGATAAGCTGCTGGAAGTCGCCCCGCGCCATCCGGAAGTCCTGCGTCTGGCCGAGCAGGCCTATATTCAAACCGGAGCCTGGAGCTCGCTGCTGGATATCATCCCATCGATGGCGAAAGCCAACGTCGGCGATGACGCCCATCGCGCAGCGCTGGAGCAGCAGGCGTGGATTGGTCTGATGGACCAGGTGCGCGCCGACCAGGGTAGCGAAGGGCTGCGTAACTGGTGGAAGAATCAAAGCCGTAAAACGCGTCATCAGGTGGCCCTGCAGGTCGCCATGGCGGATCACCTGATTGAGTGCGACGATCATGACACCGCACAGCAGATCATCATCGACGGCCTGAAGCGTCAGTATGACGATCGCCTGGTGATGTTGATTCCGCGTCTGCACACCAATAACCCGGAACAGATGGAAAAACTGCTGCGCCAGCAGATCAAAACCGTGGGCGACCGCCCGCTGTTGTGGAGCACGCTGGGCCAGTCGCTAATGAAGCACGGCGAGTGGCAGGAAGCGAGCCTGGCGTTCCGCGCCGCGCTTAAGCAGCGTCCGGATGCCTTCGACTACGCCTGGCTGGCCGATACCCTCGACCGCCTGAAGCAGCCGGAGGAAGCGGCGGCTATGCGCCGGGATGGGCTGATGCTGACGTTGCAGAACAACCCGCCGGCGTAATCTACGCGCTAGCAAAAAGGGGCCGAAT
>NZ_LXEU01000057.1 GCF_001654985.1 Kluyvera georgiana ATCC 51603 | reverse complement strand
GGCCGAATGGCCCCTTTTCTTTTTTACCCATAAAAAAACGCCTGCTCTTTGTGGGAGCAGGCGCTAATACAGGTTTAATTCGACAACTAATGGGTGCTTCACTCAACGTTATGTCCATGGTGTCTGATGAGGCAAAAAGCGACATCTGTCAGTGGACGATAAGCACCGTCAATGGCTCTGCATCATTCCTGAGTTTATGATGCACAAGGCGAACATAAGAGATGGAATGAGCATCTACGCGGCGCATTATGTCACAGGATCCCAGGGGAAAACACCTTCCGTAACAAAAAATATCGTTCTTTTTCAACGTCAGGCGTACGACATCGCGAGAAAAAACAGATATTCAGTTTTGTACCGGGTGAGAGAAATATACGAAAGCAGAAATAATAAATAAAAATGACTCATTAAACATTATTCACAATATTTATCTCCGAAGATTCAGTAACATTTAACCCTCACGTTCATTTCACATATCCTGCCTGGCAGCATTTACATCATCAAAGTATCAGATATAAGATCCTTGCCAGGTGAATTTCCCTCTCACTTCAACTATCTCATTAATATTTATACATTTTATTATTACCCACATCTATTCACCTGAACAATGCACCAGAATGCTCAATTTTATTTAATAGAAATATATACTTCATGGAGATTATATAATGGATTTATCTTTTTCTCCCAAGCTGCTTGCCATCGCCGTTATGGCAGCACTTCCCGCGCTCGCTAGCGCAACAGATTCCCCTGCTATTGCGACGGCACGGGAAGGTTTTTCCGGTTACGATCATCCCAACCAATATCTGGTAAAAAAAGCCACGACCATTGCCGACAATATGATGCCGGTGATGATGCACCCCGAGCAGAATAAAGAGGCGCAGCAAAAGCTGGCCGACATCGAGAAAAAAACCGGCAAAAAACCTAACGTGATCATCTTCATTCTCGATGACGTAGGTTGGATGGATGTGGGTTTTAACGGCGGCGGCGTCGCGGTTGGTAACCCGACTCCGGATATTGATGCGGTTGCCAGCCAGGGGTTGATTCTGACTTCTGCTTACTCACAGCCGAGCTCGTCTCCCACACGCGCCACCATCATGACCGGTCAATACTCTGTACATCACGGGATCCTGATGCCCCCGATGTATGGCATGCCAGGTGGGCTGGAAGGGTTAACCACCCTACCGCAATTGCTGCACGATCGGGGCTATGTCACCCAAGCCATCGGTAAATGGCACATGGGCGAAAATGAGGGCTCGCAGCCGCAGAACGTCGGCTTTGATGATTTCCGCGGGTTTAACTCGGTCTCCGATATGTATACCGAGTGGCGTGACGTCAACGTGAACCCAGAGGTGGCGCTCAGCCCCTCTCGCACCGAGTACATTAAAAATCTGCCGTTCAGCAAAGATGACGTTCACGCGGTACGAGGCGGTAAACAGGAAGCCATCGCCGATATTACGCCGAAATATATGGAGGATCTTGACCAGCGCTGGATGCAGTACGGCGTAGACTTCCTCAACAAGATGGCGAAAAGCGATAAGCCCTTTTTCCTTTACTATGGCACGCGCGGCTGCCACTTCGACAACTACCCTAACGCCAAATATGCGGGGAGTTCACCGGCGCGAACCTCCTATGGCGATTGCATGGTTGAAATGAACGATGTGTTCGCCAACCTGTATAAAACGCTGGAGAAAAACGGTCAGTTGGATAATACGCTGATCGTCTTCACCTCCGATAACGGTCCGGAAGCGGAAGTCCCACCGCATGGTCGCACGCCGTTCCGCGGGGCAAAAGGATCCACCTGGGAAGGCGGCGTTCGCGTACCGACCTTCGTTTACTGGAAAGGGATGATCCAGCCGCGTAAGTCCGACGGTATCGTCGATCTGGCGGATCTGTTCCCAACGGCGCTGGCGCTGGCCGGTAAACCGGGAGCGGAAGTCTCTAAACTGGTACCCACAACCACCTTCATCGACGGAGTCGATCAGTCCTCATTCTTTCTCGGCACTAACGGCCAGTCAAACCGCAAGGCGGAACACTACTTCCTGAACGGCCAGCTCTCCGCCGTGCGTATCGATGAGTTCAAGTATCATCTGCTCATTCAACAACCGTATGCCTTTACCCAAACCGGCTATCAGGGCGGCTTCACTGGCGCGGTGATGCAGACGGCAGGAACCATGATCTTTAATCTCTATACCGACCCACAAGAACGCGAATCCGTCGGCGTCCGCCATATCCCGATGGGCGTGCCGCTACAGACTGAAGTCCATGACTACATGGCTATCCTGAAAAAATATCCGCCAAAAGTCCAAATCAAGCTCTGAGAGCCGCACTGATTCAGCCCGCCGGAGCAATTTCCGGCGGGTTTTTTATTTGTGCGACGGGAATACCAGCTGCGCCTTCATGATATCGCTGGCCGGACGACCGCTGGCAAGAAGGTCACGCATCGCTTTCAGATAGGGAGGTAAATGGCGGAAGTAGTGGCGGAAACCTTCACACAGGTAGTTCTGCTCGCCGCCCTCCGTGGGTATAAAGCGATGCTTAGGGCAGCCGCCCCAGCACGCTCTCAGCACTTCACACTGCTTACAGGCCTCCGGCAGGCGGGTAAATTTATCCCGACCGAACTGTTCCTGCTCAGGGGTATCAATCATCTGCGCAAAGCTGTGCTGATGGATATTGCCGAGATGAAATTCGGGGTAAACATAGTGATCGCAGGCATAAACATCACCATTGTGCTCAACGACGATCGAGCGCCCGCAGGTGGGCTGATGGTGACACACCGCTCCGGGCGCGCCAACAAAGTTGGCGAAGGCCCATTCAATGTTCATCACGAAAACTTTACCGACGTCGCGCTGAATCCAACGGTCAAAAATCGCGGTAAGAAACTCACCATAGGCTTTCGGGCGAACGGACCAGGCCGTGATGCCTTCGGCAGTCTGTGCAGTACCTGGCCCATGCAGGGACAGACCCGCGCTGGATTCCCGCGGGGCAGCCAGCCGCTCAACGACCGGGATAAACTGGATGAATTCCGCTCCGGATTCACACAGAAAATCATACACTTTAAGTGGTTGCAGTGCACTTTGCTGGTTCACGCAGGCCAGAATATTGTAATCAACACCATGTTTTTGCAGTAACGCCAGCGCGCGCATCACCAGCTTGTGCGTGGGCTTGCCGCCTTTTGTCAGACGATACGCGTTGTGAATCTCCGCCGGGCCGTCCAGCGACAGGCCGATTAAAAAACGCTGTTCGCGGAAAAAGAAGCACCACTCGTCATCCAGCAACACGCCGTTGGTCTGAAAACTGTTGCTGATACGTCGACCCGCGCCATATTTCGCCTGTAACGCCACCGCGCGACGATAAAAGTCGAGCCCCAGCAGCGTCGGTTCGCCACCCTGCCAGGTAAAAGCCACTTCTGCCTGCGCTTCAACGGCGGCAATATAGTTTTTAATATATGCCTCCAGCGTCTCATCACTCATACGTAAACCTGCGTCGGGATAGAGCGCTTGTTTCTCAAGATAAAAACAGTAGGTACAGTTGAGGTTGCAGTCAGAGCCGCTGGGCTTGACCATCGCGTGAAACGCGCGGATTGGAATCTGTTGGGGCATTATCTCGCCTTCCTTATGCACGGGAAGGCTTCATCATAGTGAAGCGTCACTCAGCGAAAGGGGCGTTTTTTGCGCATGGAGAGAAATTCAGAAATGTGCGCGGAACGGAGAAAACAAAAAACCCCGCCGAAGCGGGGTTCAAAATTGGTCGGCGAGAGAGGATTCGAACCTCCGACCCACTGGTCCCAAACCAGTTGCGCTACCAAGCTGCGCTACTCGCCGAAATACTGCTTTTTGAATTTTTAGTTCAATTCGTTAAAGTCGTGGTGCGAGGGGGGGGACTCGAACCCCCACATCCTAAGGACACTAACACCTGAAGCTAGCGCGTCTACCAATTCCGCCACCTTCGCAAATTCACAACTCTATCAAATAGTGGGGTGGCTAATGGGATTCGAACCCACGACAACTGGAATCACAATCCAGGGCTCTACCAACTGAGCTATAGCCACCACTGCAAATCTTTTACGCGGTCTTAAAAAAACCACCGCAGCTCCAGCACCGGGTAAATGGTGCGCCCGACAGGATTCGAACCTGAGACCTCTGCCTCCGGAGGGCAGCGCTCTATCCAGCTGAGCTACGGGCGCTTAGCGCCGTTGCGGGGTCGGATAATACGGACTTCCTACCCCGCTGTCTAGTGCCTTTTTAAAGAAAATTATCGTTTGCTCATGGTTTGTGCGTTTTGTTGCTTATTTCTGCACTTTTTGCACTTCAACGCCCTTGCCCATACCAAAAACCTTATAAACCACGGTCACGATGGCCAAAAACAGCGCGCCCACAAACAGCGACATACGGGTATCGTCATTGAAGCCCATACCGATCAGCACGCAAATCAGGAACGCCATGGTCAAATAGTTGGCCCACGGGAACATAATTGACCGGAACGGATGGCTGGCAATCGCCGCTTTATGTGCGCGACGAAAACGCAGCTGGCTAATCAGGATAACGAACCACGGCACCATCCCCGGTAGCACGCTGGCGCTGTAGACATAGACGAACACGCGCTGCGGGTTAGGAATGATGTAGTTCAGGCAGGAGCCAATCAACAGGATAACAATCGACACGCTCACCCCGGCCGCCGGTACGCCGCTTTTGCTCACTTTAGCCATCGCCGCAGGCAGCTGACGGTTTTTCGCCAGCGCGTAGAGCATGCGCCCGCAGCTGTACATTCCGCTGTTACAGCCAGACAGCGCTGCAGTCAGTACCACGAAGTTGATAATGCCCGCTGCCGCGGTGATACCAATTTTGGCGAAGGTCAGCACAAACGGGCTGCCGTTGGTGCCAATTTCATTCCACGGGAAGATAGTGACGATAACGAAAATCGCGCCCACGTAGAAAATCAGGATGCGCCACAGCACCTTGCCTACCGCGCTGCGCAGGGTCACCTGCGGGTTCCTGGCTTCACCGGCCGTCATACCGATAAGCTCTACGCCCTGATAGGAGGCCACAACGATACACAGCGCCGTCAGGAAGCCCTTCCAGCCGCCCGCGAAGAAGCCGCCGTGTTCAGTCAGGTTGCTAAAACCGATGGAGGTGCCGCCGTTGCCAAAGCCAAAGAAAATCACGCCTAGACCAATGACAATCATCACGATAATGGTGGTGACCTTAATCATCGCGAACCAGAATTCAATTTCCCCGTACAGGCGCACCGCCGCCAGGTTAGCCAGCGCCACCAGCCCCACGGCAATCAGCGCGGGGATCCACTGCGCCATTTCCGGAAACCAGAATTGCACGTACACGCCTATCGCGGTGATTTCTGAAATCCCGACCGCCATCCACATAAACCAGTATGACCAGGCGGTGAGGTAGCCGAAGAACGGGCTCATATAACGGTGCGCGTAAACGGCGAACGAGCCGGTGACCGGTTCGATAAACAGCATTTCGCCCATCGAGCGCATTATGAAGAAAACAAAGACCCCGGCCAGAATGTAGGCCAGCAGCACCGACGGTCCGGCCCACTTCAGGGTGCTTGCCGCGCCCATGAACAGGCCGACGCCAATGGTGCCGCCAAGGGCAATCAATTCAATATGACGGGCTTCCAGACCGCGCTGGAGCTCCGGTTTATTCTCTGCCATAGATCCTCTTGTGTTTGCATATCTATCCGGTCGATGCCGGTTTTATTTTTATAGAAAAAAAGATGTCTTTCGGATGTGGATATATCCGTAGAAATACGGATATATCGTCAGGGCATGCGAATGGTTTAACAAATTCACACAAATGGCAAATATAAATGAGGGATAACGTATCGAGATTGTGAATGAATCACGCAGAAAATGCGTGATTCATTGCCGATAATGCGCGGAATATTCAGAGGTTATTGGTGTAATGCCAGCGTAAATAGCGCAGCAGGCGCAGCTGGCGCGTGATGCGGCTCGGCTGAGAGAGCAGGCGATAAAGCCACTCCAGCCCCAGGTTTTGCCACACCTTCGGCGCGCGCTTGACCTGGCCGGTAAAGACATCATAGGTGCCGCCCACGCCCATATAGAGCGCGCCAGGATAGACCTGACGGCAGTCGCGCATCAGGATTTCCTGCTTAGGGGAGCCCATTGCCACGGTCACAATCTTCGCTCCGCTGTCGCGGATACGTGCAAACAACGCGGGACGCTGCTCGGCGGTGAAGTAGCCATCCTGGGTCCCCACCAGATTAACATTCCACTGCTGACGCAGTTTTTGTGCGGTTTCAGCCATCACCTCCGGCTTACCGCCAATCAGAAACACCGGCGTCCCTTCTGCGCCCGCACGCGCCATCAGCGCCTCCCACAGGTCAGCCCCCGCCACGCGCGACACATCGGCCTGCGGGTATTTCTTACGAACGGAGCGCACCACCGAGATACCATCGGCATATTTAAACTCGGCGTCATTAATCAGCGCCCGCACTTCTGCATTATCTTCCAGCGTCAGCATCTTCTCGGCATTAATCGCCACCAGCGTGCCCTGCTTCAGATTGCCATCCGCATACAGATAGTCCAACGCGTGTTGCATATTGCGCCAGCCGATGAGGTTAATCCCGCGTAAGGTGTAAGTCGGCGCGGTCTGTAAGTCAGCCATTTTATCCTTCTCCAACGTGCGAAAGGCGTCTTAACCGCTGATGGATAAGCCCCGCGCTCTCAAACAACCAGTACAGCAATTTCGCCATCAGCAAACAGAAGCCAAAGATAACCATAAAGAAAACGACGCGAGAGCCGAAAGAATCCAGCCCTTCGCGCGCCAGCACGATCATGTTGAAGATTGCGCCAAAACAGAAACTGTGCAGGATGGCCGACTTATAGCGATTCGGCTCCTGGTTACCCAGCATATACAGCCAGTCGAACCATTTGATAATCAGCCCCACCGCAACCGCGCCCAGCGGCACAAACCACATGCCGCCCATCACCACCAGCGAACCAATCAACGTCGGTGAAATCGCCAGGCCAGAGTGGTTGTTGAGCACTTCCCAGGTAAAATAGTTGGCGGTATTCAGCACGATGCTCGGGCGCGATGGCCACAGCCAGCTGGGGATAAAGACGTAAAAATCGCGCACCATCGGCGCCAGACCCTGGAAGTCGATCTTATCGTAGTTTTGCAGCAGCAGCGCCAGGTTCTCCCACGGCGAGAAGGTATCGCGCGTAAGATAGAGGAAGGTGTAAAACGCTTCATCGCCGCTTACGTTCATACCGTAGCGTTTCAGCGCCAGCCAGAACATCCCAACGATGCCCAGCACGCCCGCCGCCACCAGCATCCACAGCGAAATCCAGCCGCGAATAATGCCGATAAACAGGAAGATAGCGAAAGCGATAATGATATTTGCCCGCGTGCCGCCAACGATGGCGTAGGTCAGTAGGCCGAAGGCCACGGTAGCAATCAGGAAGCCAATCCACGCTTTAAAGCTCGGCTTGAGGAAATAGACCACCAGCATCGCCGGAATAAAGAAGTAGAAGAAGCGTTTAAGCGCGACCCCGGAAACCTCACTGGAGAAAATCTGGCTATAGGAGTGCAGCTTAAACAGCAGAAAACCGTTATGCAGGAAGAAGGTGCCAACCGTCAACAGCGCAAGCCCCATCAGCAGCACCCAGGTAATATGCGTCTCAACCCGGTTCATGGTAAACAGCGGGCGGCGTGTCACCGTCGCATTGGCCGAGCGCAGCCGGGTTTTGTAAGTGACGTAGTACACCGCATAGAAACAAACCGAAATCAGCAACGTTTGCAGCAATACGTCAGGCGGCGAAACGCCGACCCCGAAACGAAACACCAGGGTACAGGTTAGCGGGAAGCCGAAGAAGAAAGTCAGCAGGAACAGCAACGAGAAGAAAACGTTGAAGTTAAAGCGCACGCGGCGAAACTCAAACCACGTCAGGGTACCGATAAACAGCGTCGACAGCAGCCAGACGACGAACAATCCAGTAAACTGCATTTCGCTCATATCGCCTCCCCCGCTGCCAGTTGCAGCGCCCGATGCCACGGCGCCAGATAGTTAGGTTTGAAAAAGGCGATGGCGTTTTTGTCCACCAGCGCCAGCTGACGCTGGGCTTCACGCACTACCGGCTCGGTGAGCGCGTCGTCGGTAAACAGCACCGGAATATTCTGCTCGGCCATATCCAGCCAGAACGGGTTCTGGCGGTTCAACACGCAGGGGATCCCCGCCTGAATGAGCAGGCACAGCGTGCCGATACCCTGCTGGCGCGCAAAAATAAAATAGCCCAAATCGCAGCGGCGCAACAGGGCAAGATAGGCGTCAAATTCCAGCTTTTCGCGCAGAATCTGCACATTTTCTTTGCTAAACAACGCCTGCGCAGCGCTGTCTACCTCAGCAATATAAGCCTCGTTATTGGCCGGGTAGCCCATCGGTACGATCACGTTCACCGTGTCGCCAAACTGCTGATGTACCGCTTTCAGCGCGGCAATATGTTCGTTGCTGCGATCGCCTGAATTGCCCACCAGAATGGTCAGCATACCTTCTCGCGGCGTGGCATCCGCCAGCGAATTCAGCGCCGGATCCATCCGCGTCGGGAAATAGAGCAGTTCGCCGGGCACCTGCGGGTGAATATTACCGAAATAGCTCAGATCGCCGCAGGTGGCGAACACGCGCCCTACGCGGCCTTGCGCCATCCGGCGCAGCGGATAGAACAGGCGGAACTTCAGGCCACACGAGACTTCATACAGATCGGCCCCCCAGATATGCCAGCTGACCTGCGACGGCTTCAGGCCGCCGCTCAGCAGCGCCAGCCAGATACCGGTATTAAACTGGCCGTGGAAGAAGAATCGCTGCTGGCGATTGGCTTTCGCCTTCGCCACCACGGCTTTCGCCAATGCCGATTTATCGGCGTAGCGTGCAATCATCAGCGCGGGAAACGCGGCCTCCAGGCCGTCATCTTTGCTGACCACCATAAACTGGCGGGCGTGCGCAGGCTCTGCGGCCAGCTCATCGGTAAAAAACCGTAGCACCGTCTGGTTATGATGGGGGATGTCCGATCCCAGGATGTGTATCAGTTCGGTCATTGCCGTTTACGCCAAATTAAAAATACGCCGCTACAGAGCGTGAAATAAACAATATAGGTCGCCATATAGGCCTGCGCCGCCCCCAGCGCGCCGTGCGCCGGAATCAGCCAGTGCGAGAACGCCGTCAGCAGCGTGAACTGGCTCAGTTCCGCCAGAATGTAAAAACGCAGCGACGCCTTCGCAATGACTAAATAACCAAAAACGTAAGCGCCCACTTTCAATACATCGCCTACCAGCTGCCATGCGAACAGGTCGCGCATGGCGATAAACTTCGATGAAAACAGCAGCCAGATAGCAAAGTCGCGCAGCAGCCAGACGGTCAGGCTCGCGGCCGCCACGGCGGGTAAGACAAACTTCAGCGAGCGGCCAATTTCGCGAGAAATATCCTGCTTCGTGACCAGCCGCGATAACGTTGGTAGCAGATAGACGCTAAACGAAGCGGTAATAAACTGCAGATAAGCGTCGGAGATACTGCTGACGCCCTGCCAGATCCCCACTTCATCCCAGCTGTAGTGCGCCGCCATCAGGTTTCGCATCATCACGTAGGCCACTGGCATGGTGACCGAGGTAATCAGCGCCATCAGGGTAAATTTCCCCAACTGACCCGCCAGCGCATTATCCCACTGCGGTTTGAGATACCCCCATGGAATTTGGCCGCGCCGGGTTAACATCACCGCTGCGGGAATGACAATCAGCGCCGGCACCAGCGCCAACCCCAGCAGCGCGCCCTCATAACCGCCTAACCGATAGCAGACGTAATAGGCCACAACGCCGATCAGGCTCCCGGCTATCAACGACAGCGCGTTGCCCGCGGCATCGCGGAACCCTTTCATCAACGCCAACAGCAGGTTCGCCCAGGCAATGCCCATCTGCACCAGGGCGACCAGCCGTACCAGACCCTGATAGTGGGTATGGCCAAACAGGCCCTGACTTATCGGCGCCGCCGCCAGCAGGAAGATCGCTGCCAGTAGCGTCGAGAACCCCAACACCATCGCTGAGGACGTGCCGACGACCTGCCGTAAACGCGCCGGATCGTCGTGATGCTGGGCAACAAATTTTGTCACCCCGTTGAAAATACCGGCCCCGGCGAGCACGCCGAGCACGGTCACCAGCTGGCGGAAGTTACCCGCCTGGCCGACGCCTGAGGGGCCAAACGACACTGCCAACAGCTTCACCACCAGCAGACCAACGCCAATTTTTACCAGCGTGGACGCGGCGGTCCACACCGAAGCTTTTGCCAGCGACATATCAGGCGAAGTAGCTCAGCAGCGTATTGATCACCGTTCGCTGATCGACCGGCGACAGGTTGTAGAACAGCGGTAAACGAAGTAGGCGCTCACTTTCTTTGGTGGTGAAGCGATCGTCACCGTGGAACTCGCCAAACTTCTCGCCCGCCGGGCAGGCGTGCAGCGGAATATAGTGGAATACCGCCAGAATTTCGGCCTCTTTCAGCCAGTTAATCAGCGCGCTACGGTCTTCAACGTCACGCAGCTTGATGTAAAACATGTGTGCATTATGGCCGCAGTCTTGCGGAATCACCGGCAGGTCAATGCGTCCGGTGTTGGCCAGCGGCAGCAGCGCGTCATAATAGTTCTGCCACAGCGCAAGGCGCTGCTGATTGATGCGATCGGCGGCTTCGAGCTGCGCCCACAGATAGGCAGCCTGCAGATCGGACATCAGGTAGCTCGAGCCGATATCGCGCCAGGTGTACTTATCCACCAAACCCCGGAAGAACTGGCTGCGATTGGTCCCTTTTTCACGAATGATTTCCGCCCGCTCAACCAGCGCGCGATCGTTAATTAACGTTGCGCCACCTTCACCACCCGCGGTGTAGTTTTTGGTTTCGTGGAAGCTGAAGCAACCGATATGACCGATGGAACCCAGCGCGCGGCCTTTGTAGGTCGACATCACACCCTGCGCGGCATCTTCCACCACGAACAGATTGTATTTTTTCGCCAGCGCCATGATGGTGTCCATCTCGCAGGCCACGCCCGCATAGTGCACCGGCACGATGGCGCGGGTTTTGTCGGTGATCGCCGCTTCAATCCGCGTTTCGTCAATGTTCATGGTCTCTTTATGCACATCAACAAACACAATTTTCGCACCGCGCAGCACGAAGGCATTGGCGGTGGAGACAAAGGTGTAGCTCGGCATGATCACTTCGTCGCCCGGCTGGATATCCAACAGGATGGCCGCCATCTCCAGCGATGCGGTACAGGATGGCGTCAACAGAACTTTGGCGCTACCGAAGCGCTGTTCCATCCACTGCTGGCAGCGACGGGTAAAACCGCCATCGCCGCACAGCTTGCCGCTGCCCATCGCGGATTGCATGTAATCGAGTTCAGTACCCACGACTGGTGGGGCGTTAAATGGGATCATGGTGTCACCTGTATAGCCAGTACGCGGTGCTGAAGACATTAGCGCCGCTGTGAATATAGCGTTGAAGTGCTGCGGTGTTGCCGGCTTGCGTCGCCACCCGTAGCGTCGATAGGCCGCGAGTATACGCCCAGCGTACCGCAGCCTGCATCAGTTCTGCGCCTGCGCCGCGCCCGGCCAGCAGGCCGATACGCGCATCGGAGGCGCTCAATTCTCGTAGGGAAACAAACGCGCGGATAGTACCGTTCTCGTTGCGAAGCACCAGGCACTGGTTATCGAAAGTGCCTTTGACCGCATTTTCTATCCACTGAGCATAGAAGCGGGCGCTGGCGTCGGAGGCATACCACGGCGCACGAAAACGGCTTAAGGCAAACGCCTGCGCCGCCAGCGCCCGTAATTCCGGGATATCCGACTCGCTGGCCACCTGCGCCTGCGAGCGGCTCACCGGCGTAACGGGCAGCGCCAGATCGACCTCGCCTTCTACCAGCTGAAAGCCCAGCGACTGCAGCGCATCAAGCTGCTCAACCTGATGCGCGGCAATTTTCGCCTGCAGCCGCGACCACCCCTGCAGCCGTTCGGTAGTCAGCGGCGGCGCATCGTCGGCAAAGCGGACAATGGCGCTATTGATACCGAAAAACTGATTCTCCCACGTCAGTGGCTCAATACTGGCGCGGACGGGCACGGAGCAGCTCCAGCAGATATTGACCGTAGCCGGTTTTCGCCAGCCCGGCGGCAGCGCGCTTCACGCCTTCATCGTCGAGCCAACCGTTGCGCCAGGCAATCTCTTCCAGACAGGCAATTTTAAAGCCCTGACGTTTTTCGACCGTCTGCACAAACATACTCGCTTCAATCAGGCTGTCGTGAGTACCGGTATCCAACCAGGCAAAACCGCGTCCCAGCAGCTCGACGGTTAGCTTACCGTCGTCCAGATACATCTGGTTGATAGAGGTGATCTCCAGCTCGCCGCGTTCGGATGGCTTCACCCGCTTCGCATATTCCACAACCTTGCTGTCGTAGAAATACAGCCCGGTGACCGCCCAGTTCGATTTCGGCTGTTTCGGTTTTTCCTCCAGCGACAGCGCCTGGAAATGGTCATCAAACTCCACCACACCAAAACGTTCCGGGTCCATCACCTGATAACCAAAGACCGTCGCCCCTTCGCTACGCGCCGCCACATGACGCAGTTTTGGGCTGAAGCCCTGGCCGAAGAAAATGTTGTCGCCCAGTACCAGGCATGATGGCTCGCCGTTGAGGAAGGTTTCGCCGATGATAAACGCCTGCGCCAGCCCGTCAGGGCTGGGTTGTTCAGCGTACTGTAGCGAAATACCGAACTCGCTGCCGTCGCCCAACAGTCGCTGGAAGTAACTTTTGTCTTCCGGCGTGGTGATGATCAATATGTCACGTATCCCCGCCAGCATCAGCACCGACAGCGGGTAGTAGATCATCGGTTTATCGTAAATCGGCAGCAGCTGTTTCGACACGCCGCGAGTGATCGGATGCAGACGCGTACCCGAGCCACCCGCCAGAATAATGCCTTTCATTGCTTTTCCTCCTCCGGGCGTTTTAGCCTTTCAGACCCAGGCGTTCACCCTGATAGCTACCGTCCTGTACCTGCTTCCACCAGCTTTCGTTGGCGAGGTACCACTGCACCGTTTTACGCATCCCGCTTTCAAACGTCTCTTCCGGCGTCCAGCCCAGCTCGCGGGCAATTTTCGCTGCATCGATTGCGTAACGTAAATCATGGCCCGGACGATCGGCGACAAAGGTAATCAGGTCATGGTAACGCGCAAGACCCTGCGGCTTCTGCGGCACCAGCTCTTCCAGCAGCGCGCAAATCGTCTCAACCACCTCGATATTTTTACGCTCGTTGTGACCGCCAATATTGTAGGTTTCACCAATGCCGCCGGTGGTGGCGACAAGATAGAGCGCGCGGGCGTGGTCATCGACGAACAGCCAGTCGCGGATCTGCTGACCGTTGCCGTATACCGGCAGCGGCTTACCCGCCAGGGCGTTGAGAATAGTCAACGGGATCAGTTTTTCCGGGAAGTGGTACGGGCCGTAGTTGTTTGAACAGTTGGTGATAAGCGTCGGCAGGCCATAGGTACGCAGCCAGGCGCGAACCAGATGGTCGCTGCTGGCTTTCGACGCAGAATACGGGCTGCTTGGCGCATACGGCGTGGTTTCGGTAAAGAAATCGTCCGTCGAATGCAGATCGCCGTACACCTCGTCGGTAGAAATATGGTGGAAGCGGAACGCCGCTTTACCCGCATCATCCAGCGTAGACCACCAGGCACGCGCGGCTTCCAGCAGCGTGTAGGTACCGACAATGTTGGTTTCGATAAACGCCGCCGGGCCATCGATAGAACGATCGACGTGGCTTTCCGCCGCCAGGTGCATCACGACGTCCGGGCGGTACTGGGCAAACACGCGGTCCAGCGCCGGACGATCGCAGATATCCACCTGCTCGAAAGCAAAGCGTTCATCGTCCGCGACCGGCGCTAAAGACGCCAGGTTACCGGCGTAGGTAAGCTTATCGACCACCACCACGCTATCTGCAGTGTGGTTAATAATGTGACGCACGACAGCAGAACCAATAAAGCCTGCGCCACCGGTAACTAAGATACGTTTCAACGCCAGACTCCTTTAGTATCGACAATAAACTGCTGGGCAATCGCGTCGCCGCTGACGGCTTTAAACTGGGCATGATCGACCAGCATCACCAGCACATCCGCAGTTGCTAACGCCGTCTCTACCGAGACTAACGAGCACAGTCCATCGAGTTTTTTCGGCAGTTGATGAATATTCGGCTCCACCACCAGCGTTTCGCCACTGTGCCACTGGGCAATAAGTTCGGCGATCTCCATGGCCGGGCTTTCGCGCAGATCATCAATATTTGGTTTAAATGCCAGACCAAAGCAGGCAATTTTCAGCTCGCTGGCGCGTTTGTCGCTGGCGGCCAGACAGTCGGCCACATTCGCCTTCACCTTGTCGATCACCCAGAACGGTTTGTGGTCGTTCACTTCACGCGCGGTACGGATCAGACGCGCCTGCTCCGGGTTCTGCGCCACGATAAACCATGGGTCGACGGCGATACAGTGGCCACCTACGCCCGGGCCCGGCTGAAGAATATTCACGCGCGGATGGCGGTTCGCCAGGCGAATCAGTTCCCAGACGTTAATCCCTTGATCGGCGCAAATCAGTGACAATTCGTTAGCGAACGCGATGTTAACGTCGCGGAAGCTGTTTTCCGTCAGCTTGCACATCTCGGCGGTGCGGGCATTGGTCACCACGCATTCACCTTCGAGGAAAATGTTGTACAGTTCGCTAGCACGCGTGGAGCAAACCGGCGTCATTCCACCGATCACGCGGTCATTTTTAATCAGCTCAACCATCACCTGCCCCGGCAGTACGCGCTCTGGACAGTAGGCGATGTTGATATCTGCCTGCTCGCCCACCTGCTGCGGGAAAGTCAGATCCGGGCGCATCTCGGCCAACCAACCGGCCATCTGCTCGGTCGCGCCGACCGGCGAGGTGGACTCCAGGATCACCAGCGTCCCTTTCTTCAGCACCGGCGCGATGGAGCGCGCCGCCGCTTCGACATAAACCATATCCGGTTCATGATCGCCTTTGAACGGCGTCGGCACGGCAATCAGATAGGCATCCGCCGCTTCCGGCGTGGTGGTCGCACGCAGATAGCCGTCCGCCACTGCCGTTTTCACTACCCTGTCGAGATCGGGTTCGACAATATGAATTTCACCGCGGTTGATAGTATCCACCGCGTGTTGATTGATATCGACGCCCACAACCAGCTTTTGCCGGGAGGCAAACGCCGCCGCCGTAGGAAGGCCGATATAGCCCAGACCGATCACCGAGAGGGTTGAGAAACTCATAACGTTACCTGATTATTTTTTAATGCTGCCAAAATACGTTCACATGCCCGGCCATCCCCGTAGGGGTTATGGGCCCGACTCATCCTTTGATATTCTTCGTCATCGCGCAGCAGGCGCGTGACTTCGTCCACAATACGTTGGCTATCGGTGCCCACCAGGCGGACCGTCCCCGCATCAATGGCTTCCGGACGCTCGGTGGTTTCACGCATCACCAGTACGGGTTTACCCAGCGACGGCGCCTCTTCCTGAATGCCGCCAGAATCGGTGAGAATCAGCCACGCATGATTCATCAACCAGACAAACGGTAAATAGTCCTGCGGTTCGATCAATATGACGCTTTCGATGTGTCCAAGAATACGATTCACCGGCTCGCTGACATTCGGATTAAGGTGCACCGGATACACAATCTGCACATCCGGGTTGTCCGCGGCAATTTTCGCCAGCGCGTGACAAATAT
The DNA here is from genome assembly GCF_001654985.1 of Kluyvera georgiana ATCC 51603. Lineage (GTDB taxonomy): Bacteria > Pseudomonadota > Gammaproteobacteria > Enterobacterales > Enterobacteriaceae > Kluyvera > Kluyvera georgiana. The sequence goes on along the minus strand of NZ_LXEU01000057.1, from coordinate 37,632 downwards.
GCTCAAAACCCTGGCCAAAACTCTCGCGACGGTGTCCGGTGACCAGAATCGTCTTTTTGCCGTTGTTGAGGAACGGGTAACGCTGCGTCATGTCGCTACGCAGCGCGGTATTATTCAGCACCCGATCGCGAACCCAGAACAGCGCGTCAATCACCGTATTGCCGGTAACGAAAATGCGCTTATCCGGCAGATTCTCACGCAGCAGGTTCTGCCGCGAGTTTTCGGTCGGGGCGAAGTGATACATTGCCAGGTGCCCGGTGAGCGTGCGGTTCGCTTCTTCCGGCCACGGCGAATAGAGATCGCCGGTGCGCAGCCCTGCTTCCACATGGCCAACGGGGATGCGCTGATAAAAGGCCGCCAGGCTTGCCGCGGCGGTGGTCGTCGTGTCGCCATGCACCAACACGACGTCCGGTTTAAACGACTCCAGAACAGGCTTTAACCCCTGCAGAATACGACAGGTTATTTCGGTTAAACCCTGTCCTGGACTCATGATGTTGAGGTCATAGTCCGGAACGATGGAGAAGAGGTGTAGCACCTGATCAAGCATTTCCCTATGCTGTGCGGTGACGCATACTTTTGCCTCAAAATGAGGATCCCTTGCTAGCGCATGGACCAGAGGCGCCATTTTGATCGCCTCCGGACGTGTGCCAAATACAGTCAGAACTTTCACATCGATTCTCTTCTATAGATGAACCAGGCCCATCGCCCTTCATCATTGATGGGTATTTACTGCGTGCGACGACGCGCCAGTGCCACCCCAGCACCAACCAATGCGCCGACAATGCCCCACATCACCATCAGGAATACGCGGCGCGGGCTGGTGCGTTTTACCGGTTCCTCCGGTGTACGCAAATACCGATAAGTCTGAAAACTCTTCGCCAACGTTGGCCCCACGTTGAGGGTCGTCAGCATCGCACGCGCCTGGTCGTAATCCAGATCGAAGGTCGGGCCAACGGCCTGCAGGTTTTCCAGTCGAGCCTGCAGCATCGGACGCCCGAGTAAAGAAAGCTCGGAATCCGGCAGTTCATCGGCCGGTACATCCGTGACGCTACGGGTAATATTGTTCTGCTGCGCAATTTTCAGCGCGGCTTCAATACTGTGCAGACGGCGGTTGAAAATCGCCTGGGCAACCTCTTCCTGACGCTTCACCTGCGCTTTCACCTGGATGGTTCGCGCGGCCCACGCGCCTTTTAGCTCATCATTCAGATGCCCTGCGGCACGTTCGCTGGCAAACGCCACGTACTGGCGCAGCAGGTTATTGGCATCCGGCGCGGTTTCCGCCGTCAGCTTGACGCTGTCGCTAACGCTCTTCTGCGCGTCGCCAGGGATAAACTGAATGTCGTTAATCAACTCATCGAGCAGCGCCGCATCGGCACGAGAGTTCCCCACCATCCGCTGCTTGTAGTAGTCCGTCTGCGACCAGAAATCACGACGGGTGTCCCAGGAGGCGAGCTGCATGACGAACTCTTTGTAAACTTCATCCATCACCGACGGCGGTGTGGTGGTGGTTGGGTTAACCTTAACGTCCAGATTACGCAGGAACTGCTGCTGCGAGTAGTAGCCGCCCAGCATGTTGACCGTTGGCCGGTCGGTGATCGCCGTGGTGCTCCATTCCTGCCGGGCAAAAAAGGTATAAATCAGCACCACGACGGCAAACAGCACCGCAAGGCCGATAATCCAGTGTTTCCCCGACCACAACGCGCGAAACAGGCCACGAATATCCAGTTCATTCTCCGCACTTGATAACTGTGCTTCCGGTAATGGTTGTGTCATTACTACCCCAGTTTTACTTGGTTAATTTTGGATTTTTTTCACTGTTCCGGCGCATTCTGCGCTTCATGCGTTTAATAAAACGCGCCACTTTCCAGGCCCGCTTGATGCAGTAACCATAGAGGCCAAAGGCCATCAGGAACAAAATCAGCATGGCCCATTCGGGCACAACACGAGTGTATTCAGCGGCCACGCCAATGCCGGCCAGCAGCGCGGCGGCAAGCGTAATCAGCACCAGCGCCTGACGAGAGGTGAACCCCGCGCGCATGATGAGATGGTGAATATGCTGACGGTCAGCGGAGAACGGGCTCATGCCCTTACGCAGACGGCGATACATAATCGCCACCATGTCCATAAGCGGAATGGCGACGATCCACAGCGCGGTAACCGGGCTAATCGGATGGTGCGTCCCCTGAGTGGTTTCCAGCAGGATCCAGATGACCGTGAAACCAATCAGCGTGCTGCCGGCATCCCCCATAAAGACTTTATAGCGACGTCCCAGCACACCCAGGTTGAGCATGATGTAAGGTAAAATGGCGGCAATCATCGCAAAGCACCACATGGCGAGGCTGGTCTGCCCGTCAAACCACAGAATGAGGCCAATAGCGCCAAAGCTGACGCTCGACAGGCCGCCAAGCAGGCCATCGATGCCGTCCACCATATTGAAAGCGTTTATGATTGCCCAGACGGCAAACAGGGTCAGGAAGAAGCCAAACGGGCCGAGCACCAGCTCCCACGACCCGAAAATATAGCCAAGGCTGCGCAGATAGAGCCCCCCCACCGCCATCATCACGATACCAATCAGCGCCTGAATGGTGGCGCGGATTTTAACGCTGATGTCATAACGGTCATCCAGCGCACCAACCAGCACAAGAACGCCAGCACAGGCCAGATACAGGGAAGCATGAGGGATATAGTAATTGGCGATCGCAAAGGTTAAGCAGATCCCGGCATACACAGAGATACCGCCCACAAGCGGGATAAGCCCCTGGTGACGTTTACGAAAATTTGGTCTATCCACCAAGCCGATCTTTTTTGCCACCCGGCGGGCGAAAAAAAGAAATACGGTGGTGAACAAAAAAATACTGATCAAGTCAGTACCGACGGTCAGTAAACTCACAATTTATACTCGCTGCGAATATTAATAGCGAAAGTATACCCACGATAGCAGCGCTTCAGAAGAGGAAGCCTGATGAATATTGGGGAAACTTGCCTGATTTATAACCGAATTTGCAAACTAACTATCATTGTAGCCGGAAACCACAATTGTCCGCGAAAAAAAAGCGGAACCCCATCAGCGAAACTCCTAAAAACAAAAACGCCACACAATTGTGTGGCGTTTGTCGGCGAAAACCGTGTTTTACGAGCGTTTCATCATGTCGAAGAAGTCGTCGTTAGTTTTGGTCATGGCCAGTTTGTTAATGAGGAATTCCATCGCGTCGATTTCACCCATTGGATGGATGATTTTACGCAGGATCCACATTTTCTGCAGCTCTTCAGGCGTGGTGAGCAGCTCTTCTTTACGGGTACCGGAACGGTTGTAGTCGATAGCCGGGAAGACGCGTTTTTCAGCAATCTTACGAGAGAGGTGCAGTTCCATGTTGCCGGTACCTTTAAACTCTTCATAGATAACTTCATCCATTTTAGAGCCGGTATCGATAAGCGCAGTCGCGATGATGGTCAGGCTGCCGCCCTCTTCCACGTTACGCGCGGCACCGAAGAAACGCTTCGGACGGTGCAGGGCGTTAGCGTCCACACCACCGGTCAGTACTTTACCGGAAGCCGGAACCACGGTGTTATAAGCACGCGCCAGACGGGTGATGGAGTCAAGCAGAATGATAACGTCTTTCTTGTGTTCAACCAGACGCTTCGCCTTCTCGATAACCATTTCGGCTACCTGAACGTGGCGAGATGCCGGTTCGTCAAAGGTAGACGCAACCACTTCACCTTTAACCAGACGCTGCATCTCGGTTACTTCTTCCGGACGTTCGTCAATCAGCAGCACCATCAGCACGCAGTCCGGGTGATTGTAGGCGATGCTCTGCGCGATGTTCTGCAGCAGCATGGTTTTACCGGCTTTCGGCGGAGCAACAATCAGACCACGCTGGCCGCGACCGATCGGCGATGCCAGATCCAGGACACGAGCGGTTAAGTCTTCGGTAGAACCGTTACCACGTTCCATACGCAGACGAGAGTTTGCGTGCAGCGGGGTTAAGTTCTCAAAGAGGATCTTGTTGCGCGAGTTTTCCGGCTTATCGTAGTTAACTTCGTTAACTTTCAACAGCGCAAAGTAACGCTCACCTTCTTTCGGCGGACGAATCTTACCTGAAATGGTGTCACCAGTGCGGAGGTTGAAACGGCGGATTTGGCTGGGGGAAACGTAGATATCATCAGGGCCGGCGAGGTAGGAGCTGTCTGCGGAGCGGAGGAAACCAAATCCATCCTGCAGTATCTCCAGCACACCGTCGCCAAAGATATCTTCGCCACTCTTCGCGTGCTGCTTCAGGATGGCGAAAATGATGTCCTGCTTGCGCATACGGGCCTGGTTTTCCAGTCCCATATTTTCGCCGAGAGTGATCAGCTCAGAAACCGGCGTATTCTTTAATTCGGTAAGATTCATAATGGTGTGGGTTCTTAAACTCGGGGTAAATCTCGAACTTAATTTGTGAATGGTATGGCAGGGTCATCCGTGCCTGTTTACGGCCATCAACTCATGTCTGTTCGCTGCCTGGTCACAGGAAAGTACGCAGAACTGAAACGACAAGACGGAAAGAGTGACAAGCCTGGAATTTTTCAACCTCTGACGTGGCTCAATGCGACGGGAGGTTTGGGTCAAACAAGATTCAAACAAGGTATGTTTAAAACGAAGTCAAACTTAACTTAGCACGACTGAAGCCGGGCGTCCAGAGTTCCGGTCAATTTAAGAACACAGGACGCCCGAGTCGAATTACTTACGCCAGGTTGGCGTCGAGGAACTCTTTCAGCTGGCCTTTAGACAGCGCGCCAACTTTAGTTGCGGCTACTTCGCCGTTTTTGAACAGCAGCAGCGTCGGGATACCGCGGATGCCGTACTTCGGTGCTGTGCCCGGGTTCTGATCGATGTTCAGTTTAGCAACGGTCAGTTTACCCTGATACTCATCGGCGATTTCATCCAGAATCGGGGCGATCATTTTGCACGGACCACACCACTCTGCCCAGAAATCGACGAGTGTCAGCCCGTCAGCTTTGAGTACGTCCGTGTCAAAACTGTCGTCAGTCAGGTGAATAATTTTATCGCTCATATTTAACTCCACAGGAATAAGCCTGGTGTGTTGGTGTAGCATTAACCAACGAGGTGTTGATGTTGACTTCGCCAACAAAGGTTGACGTTATTTCACCGGATACGCTTTCTTAATGCAATAGTAAGCTGATATTCTACCACACTATGAGCAAAACACATTTAACAGAACAGAAGTTTTCCGACTTCGCCCTGCACCCTAAAGTGGTTGAAGCCCTTGAAACTAAAGGGTTTTATAATTGCACGCCCATTCAGGCGCTGGCTTTGCCGCTGACGCTTGCTGGTCGTGATGTGGCTGGACAGGCGCAAACCGGTACCGGGAAAACGATGGCGTTCCTGACGTCAACGTTTCATTATCTTCTTTCTCACCCGGCAGTTGCTGACCGCCAGGTGAACCAACCGCGCGCTTTAATTATGGCGCCGACCCGTGAGCTGGCGGTACAGATTCACGCTGACGCCGAGCCGCTGGCTCAGGCAACCGGCCTGAAGCTGGGCCTGGCCTACGGCGGTGACGGCTATGACAAACAGCTGAAAGTGCTGGAAAGCGGCGTCGACATTTTGATCGGCACCACAGGCCGTCTGATTGATTACGCAAAACAGAACCACATCAACCTGGGCGCGATTCAGGTGGTGGTGCTGGACGAAGCCGACCGTATGTACGATCTCGGCTTTATTAAAGATATCCGTTGGCTGTTCCGCCGCATGCCACCGGCCAACCAGCGTCTGAACATGCTGTTCTCTGCCACCCTGTCCTACCGCGTGCGTGAACTGGCGTTCGAACAAATGAACAACGCCGAGTACGTCGAAGTTGAGCCGGAGCAGAAAACGGGACACCGTATTAAAGAAGAGCTGTTCTATCCTTCCAATGAAGAAAAAATGCGTTTACTGCAAACGCTGCTGGAAGAAGAGTGGCCTGACCGCGCGATTATCTTCGCCAACACCAAGCACCGCTGTGAAGACATCTGGGGCCACCTGGCTGCCGATGGTCATCGTGTCGGCCTGCTGACCGGTGACGTGGCGCAGAAAAAACGTCTGCGTATCCTGGAAGATTTCACCCGTGGCGATCTCGACATTCTTGTCGCGACCGACGTTGCGGCGCGTGGCCTGCACATTCCTGCCGTCACGCACGTCTTTAACTATGACCTTCCGGATGACTGCGAAGACTACGTACACCGTATCGGTCGTACCGGCCGTGCTGGCGCCAGCGGTCACTCTATCAGCCTGGCCTGTGAAGAGTATGCCCTGAACTTGCCGGCGATTGAGACCTACACCGGTCACTCTATTCCGGTCAGCAAATACAACCCGGATGCCTTGTTAACCGACCTGCCGAAGCCGCTGCGTCTGACGCGCGTTCGCCAGGGTAACGGTCCGCGTCGTTCGGGCGCGCCACGTAATCGTCGTCGTTCAGGTTAAAAGAGTATGCTCACTACCTCGCTGTACGCAGCCATTGATCTCGGTTCCAATAGTTTTCATATGCTGATCGTGCGCGAGGTGGCGGGTAGCATCCAGACCCTCACCCGCATCAAGCGCAAAGTGCGCCTGGCCGCCGGCCTGAGCCAGGACAACATCCTGTCGACGGAAGCCATGGAGCGAGGCTGGCAGTGTCTGCGCCTGTTTGCCGAACGTCTACAAGATATTCCCCCCACGCAAATCCGCATCGTGGCGACGGCAACGCTGCGTCTTGCCGTTAACGCCGATGTTTTTATCGCCAAAGCACAGGAAATCCTTGGCTGTCCGGTTCAGGTTATCCGCGGCGAAGAAGAAGCGCGCCTGATTTATCAGGGCGTGGCGCACACCACCGGCGGCGACGATCGTCGCTTAGTGGTCGATATCGGCGGCGCCAGTACTGAACTGGTGACCGGCACCGGTGCGCAAACCACCTCGCTGTTCAGCCTGTCGATGGGTTGCGTGACCTGGCTTGAACGCTACTTTACCGACCGTAACCTGGCGCAGGAACATTTCGACGAAGCGGAACGTGCCGCCCGTGAAGTGTTAAAGCCGGTTGCGGATGAACTGCGTCACCACGGCTGGAAAGTCTGTGTCGGCGCATCCGGTACGGTTCAGGCGTTGCAGGAAATCATGATGGCGCAGGGGATGGATGAGCGCATTACCCTTGCCAAACTTCAGCAGCTTAAACAGCGCGCCATTCAGTGTGGTCGTCTGGAAGAGCTGGAAATTGAAGGGTTAACGCTGGAGCGCGCGCTGGTGTTCCCGAGCGGGCTCGCCATTCTTATCGCCATTTTCACCGAGCTGGATATCCAGTGTATGACCCTGGCCGGCGGCGCGTTGCGCGAAGGACTGGTCTACGGCATGCTGCATCTGGCGGTCGACGAAGATATTCGCAGCCGCACGCTGCGTAATATTCAGCGCCGTTTTATGGTTGATATCGAGCAGGCAAATCGCGTGTCCCAATTGGCGGCAAATTTTGTCGAACAGGTGAAAGAGAGTTGGGATCTGGAGCCGTTAAGCAGCGAACTACTGTTAAGTGCCTGCGCGCTGCATGAAATTGGACTCAGCGTCGATTTTAAACAAGCTCCGCAGCATGCGGCCTATCTGGTACGTAATCTTGACCTGCCGGGCTTTACTCCTGCGCAGAAAAAGCTGCTCGCTACCCTGCTACTGAATCAGACCAACACCGTTAATCTGCCCACGCTCCACCAGCAGAACGCCGTACCGCCGCGCGTGGCGGAGCATCTCTGCCGTTTGCTACGACTGGCGATTCTGTTTGCTGGCCGCCGCCGGGATGACCTTCTGCCAGCCATTACGCTCACCGTCGATGGGGAAAATCTGACCCTCACGCTGCCGGAGAGCTGGCTGGAACAGCATCCGCTGGGGCGTGAAATGATCGATCAAGAGTGCCAGTGGCAAAGCTACATCCACTGGCGGCTGCAGGTTGCTGGCGGCACCGCGCAGTAAGCCAACCATCAAGGGGCAGACGATGCGTGATGAACTGGATATCAAGTCACTGCGTTTTTTCTCTGCTCTCTACCGCTTAGGTAACGTCTCTCCCGCCGCCGATGCCCTTAGCATCAGCCAGCCGACCGGCAGCATTCTGCTAAAACGGCTACGCGACCACTTTGATGACCCGCTGTTTATTCGCGTAGGCCAGCGTATGGAGCCCACGCCGCGCGCGGACTTTATCGCCCAGACGGTCTTTACCATTCTCGACCTCGCCGATAACGCGCTGATGAAAATCCCGGACTTTTCGCCGCAAACCAGTACGCGAAACTTTACTCTCAGCATGACTGATATCAGCCAGATGACCCTGCTTCCACACCTGCAAACCCAGCTTCACGAGCTCGGAGCGGAAGGCATCGCCTTCTCGGTGCTGAATATCGACGAGAGCATGCCGGGAGATCTCGAGTCAGGCAAATGTGATTTAGCGATTGGCTATCTGCGTCAGGTACCCGACAGCATCTATCAGCAGCGCCTGTTTAATCAGTCCTACGTCTGCCTGTGCGCCGCCAACCATCCCCGCATCCGTGAGGCCTTTACGCTGACAGACTGGCATCGGGAAAGGCATCTGGCTATTCGCATCAATGGTACCGGACATGGTGATATTGATAACCTGCTTGAAGAAATCGGGCAGTCCCGCCGCGTGGCGCTTACGCTGCCCAGCTTCTTAGGCGCAGGCGAACTGGTAGCCGATAGCAATCTTATCGCCGTGGTGCCGGAACAACCTGCACGCCATCTGATGAAACACTACCCGTGCCGTATCTGGCCGCTGCCATTCTCTCTGCCCGGTATCGCCATCCGGCAGCTCTGGCACCAGCGTCACCACCGCGACCCCGGCCACGTCTGGCTGCGTGGGCTGATTGCCGCCATTGCCGAGCGGCACCTCGCCTGATGCCCTATTCGATTTTGTAATAACCTCTATTGCGTTTCACGCATTGCCGCCACTACGCGCAAAAACCTATTCTGCGGGCAGACAAACGTTAGCCCTCTAGCCGAATAAGGAATGCATCATGCGTGGAAAAATCGCCCTCGAAGAACATGTCTCTACCCCAGAAAATAACCGCCTTTGGGACGCCAGCGGCGAAGCGGCGCGTAACGGCAGCGAATACATGAAAGACGTTGAACGCCGCTTAATGGATCGCAGCATCCAGCTTGATGAGATGGCACAGCGCAATATCGACCATGTCATTTTGTCTCTCACCTCGCCGGGCGCGCAGTCGATTCTGGATAAAGCCAGCGCCGTCTCTTTTGCCCGCAACACCAACGACTACCTCGTTGAGCACTGCGTGAAGCCGCACCCGGATAAGTTCAGCGCTTTCGCCACCCTGGCTTTGCAAAACCCGGAGGCCGCCGCCGATGAGCTAGAACGCGCCGTGAAAACTCTGGGTATGAAAGGGGCGTTGATTAACGGCTATACCAACGTCAAGGACAGCGAGCACGGGCTGTATCTGGATGATGAGTCCATGCTGGTGTTCTGGGATAAAGTGAATGCCTTAAACGTGCCGGTGTATCTGCACCCGCGCGAACCTTTAGAAGGCCCGGCCCGCGGAATTTATACCGGCTACGAAAGCCTGATCGGCTCCGCCTGGGGCTTTGCGCAAGAGACCGCCGTCCACGCCATTCGCCTGATGATGAGCGGCCTGTTTGACCGTTATCCAAATCTGAACATTGTGCTGGGGCACCTGGGAGAAGGGCTGGTGCACATGCTGCCACGTACTCAACATCGCCTGTACCGCCAGCGTTTTGGCATCGGTTTAGGCAAGGCAGAGAAACCGCTGATGCACTACCTGCAGAATAATTTCATTGTCACCACCAGCGGGCACTTTAATACCCACTCGCTGCACAATGCGCTGGAGATTATGGGGGAAGATCGGGTGATGTTCTCCGTCGACTATCCTTATGAAGATATTCACCAGGCCTGCGACTGGTTCGATCCGCTGGAGATGGATATGGCGCTGAAAAACAAGATTGCCAGGGGGAACGCCAGCCGGGTGTTTGGTATCAAGTAATGCGGGTAGTGCCGGATGGCGGCCTCGCCTTATCCGGCCTACGATGACCTGTGGCCCGGCCGAGGCAACGTCGACGCCGGGGAAGCGCTGTGCACATTTCCGGCATTGCTTTACTCGGTCGGGCTGCTTGTTAACCTTTTTTCGCTTTGGCCAGCATTTCACGGATGTTGGCGACGTTCGCCTGCCCTTTGTGCATGCGTTCTTCCGCGGTAATCACCTTCCGCTCCTGTTCCCAGATCACATCATCCTGCGGCAGTTCCAGCAGGAAACGACTCGGCTCCGGGCGAACCAGTTCGCCATACTGACGGCGCTCTTTGCACAAGGTAAAAATCAGCTCCTTTTGCGCGCGGGTAATGCCCACGTAAGCAAGGCGGCGCTCTTCATCGACATTGTCCTCGTCGATGCTGCTCTGGTGCGGTAGCAGCCCCTCTTCCATCCCCACCAGGAAGACGTACGGGAACTCCAGCCCTTTTGATGCGTGCAGGGTCATCAGCTGCACCTGATCCAGTTCTTCCTCACTTTCACCGCGTTCCATCATGTCGCGCAGCGTAAAGCGGGTGACCACCTGGGTCAGAGTCATCGGCTCTTCCAGCTCGCTGCCTTCCAGCATCTCCGTCATCCAGCTAAACAGCGTGTTGACGTTTTTCATGCGCATTTCGGCGGCTTTCGGGCTGGGCGAGGTTTCAAACAGCCAGGATTCGTAATCAATACCGTGAATCAGATCGCGCACGGCGGCAATCGGTTCGCGTTCCGCCAGGCGCTGAATTTCGCCCAGCCACTGGGTAAAGCGCGTCAGCGATTCATAGCCGCGCCCGGTGAGCGTCTGACTTAGCCCCATATCGAAGCTGGCGGTGAACAGGCTCTTGTTGCGGGTCATCGCCCATTCGCCGAGCTTTTGCAGCGTCGCGGGGCCAATCTCGCGTTTCGGCGTGTTGACGATACGCAGGAACGCGCTGTCATCATCCGGGTTGCTCAGCACGCGCAGGTAGGCCAGCAGGTCTTTAATCTCCGGGCGTGAGAAGAACGAGGTGCCGCCGGAAATTTTGTACGGGATGCGGTTCTGCATCAGGAATTTTTCAAACACCCGCGACTGGTGGTTGCCACGGTAGAGGATCGCGTAATCCTTATACTGCGTCTTGTTGACGAAGTGGTGTGCAATCAACTCGCCGGTAACACGTTCCGCTTCGTGTTCTTCATGGTTGGCGCTCAGCACTTTCAGCTCTGGCCCGTAGCCCAGTTCGGAGAACAGACGCTTTTCAAACACGTGCGGGTTGTTGGCGATCAGAATGTTCGCCGCCTTCAGGATACGCCCGGAGGAACGATAGTTCTGCTCAAGCTTAATGACCTGCAGCGCCGGAAAGTCTTTGCTCAGCAGTACCAGGTTTTGCGGACGCGCGCCGCGCCATGAGTAGATGGACTGATCGTCATCCCCCACCACGGTAAAGCGTGCACGTTGCCCCACCAGCAGCTTCACCAGCTCGTACTGACTGGTGTTGGTATCCTGATATTCATCCACCAGCAGGTAGCGAATTTTGTTCTGCCAGCGCTCACGCACCTCTTCATTACGTTGCAACAACAGCGTCGGCAGCAGGATCAGATCGTCGAAGTCCAGCACATTACAGGCCTTCATATGGGCATCATACAGGCCGTAGCAGTGGGCAAAAATACGATCCCGCTCGCCCTTCGCGCTGGCCGCCGCCTGCGCCGGGGTCATCAGATCGTTTTTCCAGTTGGAGATCGTCGAGATCAGCTGCTGGAACACCACCTTATCGTCTTCAATCAGCCCTTCAGTCAGCTCCTTGAGCAGCGCGGTCTGGTCGGTATCGTCAAACAGCGAGAAGTTCGACTTCATCCCCAGCGCGGCGTACTCGCGCTTAATGATATCCAGCCCCAGCGTGTGGAAAGTGGAGATCATCAGCCCGCGTGCTTCTTTGCGCCCTAACGTTTGCGCCACACGCTCTTTCATCTCACGCGCGGCCTTGTTGGTAAAGGTCACGGCGGCAATATGGCGCGCCTGATAGCCACAGGCGTGGATCAGGTGGGCAATCTTGTTGGTGATAACGCGGGTCTTGCCGGAGCCAGCACCCGCCAGCACCAGGCAGGGTCCGGTGACAAATTCGACGGCTTGTTGTTGTCCGGGGTTCAAACGCATAGGGGGATTGCTCAATCTGTAAACACGGGGGTGTGGATTGTAGCAGAAAGTCTGGCGGGAGGGATCGCCCACCGAGACGCGCCGGAGAAAATCGGCGACGGACGGAATGGAGGCTGATGTTTATGCCACAGGGCTACGCTTTTTCCCGAGGAAAATCGAAAAAACGTATTCTGCATAATATATTTTGAAAACAATTCATCCTCTGAATAATTAATTTCAAATGAAAACCAATGCATTATTAATATGGAGAATATAGCTGTATCCCTGCACAAAAAAGAGGGTAACAAGCGATATCAATGAAACATCACAAAATGAAAGCAATGCCGTCAATAGTATTGTCACCGTCATGACTCTCGTTATCTGTTTGGGTTTACCTGTAGTTCTCACTGTTAGCAATAATTAACCACTTACTTTATGGTGAAATAAAGAATGGCACAGGAAATTTTATTACCAGACGTCACCGTGGCCAATAGCACGGAGAGATTGAGCGTTAGGGAGAAGCTAGGATTTGGTTTTGGCGACGCGGCCTGTAATATGAGTTGGGGCCCGGTCACCATGTTTCTCACCTATTTTTATACCGATATATTTGGTCTGGATGCGGCGCTCCTCGCCACCATGTTTTTAGTCGTCAGACTGGTTGATGCGTTTGTCGACCCCATGCTTGGCGGAATTGCCGATCGCACGCGTTCACGCTATGGACGTTTTCGCCCTTATATTCTTTACGGCTGCGTTCCCTTCTGCCTGATCTGTATCCTCGCGTTCTATACGCCGGATATCACCGCGGGCTGGAAAGGCGTGTATGCTTTTGTCACCTACCTGTTGCTGTCCGTACTGTACAGTACGGTCAATATTCCTTACTGCTCGCTGGGCAGCGTGATTACCGCCAACCCGGTCGATCGCATCTCGTGTCAGTCCTATCGTTTTACCATGGCTAACTGTGCGGTGCTGCTGTGCTCCTTAACGCTGTTGCCGCTCGTACACTATTTCGGCGCGGGCGATCAGCAAAAAGGGTTCTTTATTACCAACACCCTCTTTTCAATTATTGGTCTCTGCATGTTCCTGCTGTGTGTCTTCAATACCCGCGAGCGCATCGCGCCGGAAGAGGGGCCTCAGGAAAATATCTTCAAAAGCCTGCTTTTTGCCTTTAAAAACAAGCAGTGGGTTCTGGTGGTCTCCGGGATGTTTATCGGTTGCATTCCCGCTTTTGTCTGCGGCGGCGCGACCATCTATTTCACTAAATATCTCATGCACCTTAACGACCTCTGGACGACGGTGTTTATCAGTATCGGGATCGTGGCTGCGATATTAGGTAACCTAACCACGAATACGTTAACGAAATATATTTGCAAGGTGAAACTATATATTTACGTTGGTTTTATTACCGCGGCCATCTCCATCCTTATTTACTTTATCGACCCACGAAACATAGAGACTATTTTCGCCCTCAACACTCTGCGCGGCTATATTGGCGCGATTACGGTGCCGATATTCTGGTCCTTTATTGGCGATGCCGACGACTTTGGCGCATGGAAGTTCAAGCGTCGCATGTCCGGCGTCTATGCGTCCGGCAACCTGTTTGCCCTGAAGGTGAGTCTGGCGATTGCCGGCACGATTACCGCCACCATTCTGTCCTTAACGCACTATGTTCCGGACGCGCCTCAGCAAACGCCGGAGACGTTGAACGCCATTATGCTGCTGATCACCGTCATTCCCGCAGCGGGCAGCATCATCACATCACTGCTGTTCCTGTTCTTTTACAAGCTGGACACCCGGATGATGAACGAAATTCAGACCGATTTAAAAGCTAACCACTACCCCGCTTAAGGAGGAACGTTATGTCGAAGCTCCACTTCGCCATTACCCCGGAGAATCGCATCGCCGAGATTAACCCCCGGCTGTTTGGCTCTTTCGTTGAGCATCTGGGCCGCGCGGTATATACCGGTATTTACGAACCCGGCCACCCGGAAGCCGATGCGCAAGGGTTCCGCCAGGACGTGATTAACCTGGTGAAAGAGATGAACGTCACCACCGTGCGCTATCCCGGCGGCAACTATGTCTCCGGCTTCAACTGGCGCGATGGTATTGGCCCAAAAGAAGAGCGTCCGGTGCGCCTGGACTACGCGTGGATCAGCAAAGAGAGCAACCAGTTCGGCATCAGCGAGTTCAACCGCTGGTGCCAACAAACCCACGTCGAGCCGATGATCGCCATCAATCTGGGGACCGGCACGCCGCAGGAAGCGGGATACTTTATTGAATACTGTAACCACCCTGGCGGCACCTCCCTCAGCGATCTGCGCGTGCAGCACGGCGACGCCGAGCCCTATAACTTTAAACTCTGGTGCCTCGGTAACGAGATGGACGGCCCATGGCAAACCGGGCAGATGAGCGCCGACGACTACGCCAAAAAGGCGCGCGAGACGGCTAAAATTCTGCGCTGCGTCGACCCGGAGGTTGAGCTGATCGCGTGTGGGAGTTCAAGCTCGATGATGGATACCTTCCCCACCTGGGATCGGGTCGTGCTCGAGGAACTGTACGACTACGTCGACTACATCTCCTGCCACCAGTATTATGAAAACGAAGGCACAGAGAGCGACTTCCTGGCCTCCTTCGTCAATATGGACAACTTTATTGAGACCATCGTCAGCACCGCCAACTATGTGAAAGCCTACAAGCGCGGTAAGAAGGACATTATGATCTCCTTCGATGAATGGAACGTCTGGTATCTGCGCGGTGACCCATGGGATGCGCCGATGAAGCACAAAGAGAATCGCTTTAAGGTTGCGCCGCCGCTACTGGAAGACCGTTACTCTTTTCTCGATGCGCTGGTCGTTGGCGGCCTCCTCTGCTCCCTCATTAACCACTGCGATCGGGTGAAAATGGCCAGCCTGGCGCAGTTAGTGAACGTCATTGCCCCCATCTTTACCGAAACGGGCGGCGGCGTGATTCGTCAGACCATCTTCTGGCCTTTTGCGATGGTGGCTAACGTGGCGAAAGGCAGCGCATTACGCCACTTCATTCCTGCGGGCACCTTCAGCAGCAGATACGGTGATGCACGACGCATCCAGTCTGCCGTGGTTCACAACGCCGCTGAGGGTAAACTCTATTTATTCGCGCTGAACAGCGATTTTCACGACAGCTTTACGCTGGATCCGGATCTGTCGGCGTTTGGCCAGACGCGTCTTGCAGAACATCAGATCCTCCGCTGTGACGATCTCTACGCGAAAAATACCTTTGATCGTCCGGATCGCGTTGCGCCGGAGACGCTCACGGTCTCCGACCTCACCCTGCCGCCGCTGTCATGGAGCCGCATCACCTTCGACATCCTGTAACGGCTTTTACATGCTAATATTGCGCCCTGATTTATCACATAACCCAGGGCGCAAACCATGGCAAAAACAGCAGCAGCACTGCATATCCTCGTAAAAGAAGAGAAACTGGCACTGGATCTTCTGGAGCAGATTAAAAACGGCGCCGACTTCGGCAAACTGGCGAAGAAGCATTCCATCTGCCCATCGGGCAAACGCGGTGGCGATTTAGGTGAATTCCGCCAGGGCCAGATGGTGCCGGCGTTCGACAAAGTGGTCTTCTCCTGCCCGGTGCTGGAGCCAACCGGCCCTCTGCATACACAGTTCGGTTACCACATCATCAAAGTGCTGTACCGTAACTAATAAAAAGCCCGGTGTGTTTAAACACCGGGCTTTTTTTGCCGGATGGCGCAACGCTTATCCGGCCTACGTAATGGTCACTTTATTGTAGGCCGGATAAGGCGTTCACGCCGCCATCCGGCGATTCCAGCAGCCTCTTATCCAGCTACCGCAATGCGCTTCATATCGGTCATGTAGCCACGCAGCTTCTGGCCTACTTTCTCAATAGCATGACCGCGAATCGCGTCGTTCACGTCGCGCAGCTGCGCGTTGTCTACCGCGCCTTCGGCAATCGCTTTGCCCAGATCGCCGGTCTGCAGCGTGGTCATGAACTCTTTCAGCAGCGGTACGCAAGCGTAAGAGAACAGGTAGTTACCGTATTCTGCGGTATCGGAGATAACCACGTTCATTTCGTACAGACGCTTACGGGCGATGGTGTTGGCAATCAGCGGCAGTTCGTGCAGTGATTCGTAGTAAGCAGATTCTTCGATGATGCCGGAATCGACCATAGTTTCAAACGCCAGCTCAACGCCCGCTTTCACCATCGCAATCATCAGCACGCCTTTATCGAAGTACTCCTGCTCGCCGATTTTACCTTCAAACTGCGGCGCGGTTTCGAACGCGGTTTTACCGGTCTCTTCACGCCAGGTCAGCAGTTTCTTATCGTCGTTAGCCCAGTCAGCCATCATGCCGGAAGAGAATTCACCGGAGATGATGTCGTCCATGTGTTTCTGGAACAGCGGCGCCATAATCTCTTTCAGCTGTTCAGACAGCGCATAAGCGCGCAGTTTCGCCGGGTTAGACAGACGGTCCATCATCAGGGTGATGCCGCCCTGCTTCAGCGCTTCGGTGATAGTTTCCCAGCCGAACTGAATCAGTTTTTCGGCGTATGCCGGGTCGGTGCCTTCTGCCACCAGCTTGTCGAAGCACAGCAGAGAACCGGCCTGTAACATACCGCACAGGATAGTCTGCTCGCCCATCAGGTCAGATTTCACTTCCGCCACGAAAGAAGATTCCAGTACGCCCGCACGGTGACCGCCGGTCGCCGCAGCCCAGGCTTTAGCAATCGCCATACCTTCGCCTTTCGGGTCGTTTTCCGGGTGAACGGCGATCAGCGTCGGTACGCCGAAACCACGTTTGTACTCTTCGCGCACTTCGGTACCCGGGCATTTCGGCGCCACCATCACTACGGTGATGTCTTTACGGATCTGCTCGCCCACTTCGACGATGTTGAAGCCGTGGGAGTAGCCCAGCGCCGCGCCGTCTTTCATCAGCGGCTGCACGGAACGCACCACGTCAGAGTGCTGTTTGTCCGGCGTCAGGTTAACTACCAGGTCAGCCTGCGGGATCAGCTCTTCGTAGGTGCCTACTTTGAAGCCGTTTTCGGTCGCTTTACGCCAGGAAGCACGCTTCTCAGCAATCGCTTCTTTACGCAGGGCATAAGAAATATCCAGACCGGAGTCACGCATGTTCAGGCCCTGGTTCAGACCCTGAGCGCCACAGCCGACGATGACCACTTTTTTACCCTGAAGGTAGCTCGCGCCGTCGGCGAATTCGTCGCGGCCCATAAAGCGGCATTTACCCAGCTGCGCCAGCTGCTGGCGCAGGTTCAGTGTATTAAAGTAGTTAGCCATGATGGTGTACTCCGTGATGTTGTGTGTCTTATTGTTCGGTTCGCTTTTGCGAGAATAGACTCACATTACAACAGGAAATTTATTGCGGAAATTGATATATTCACAACGTCACGTTGCAATTTATGCAATATAGAACCGTGAGGTGAAATCGGTGGATTTACGCGATCTGAAAACCTTCCTGCATCTGGCGGAAAGCCGCCACTTTGGCCGCAGCGCGCGGGCGATGCACGTCAGCCCCTCCACGCTCTCCCGGCAGATTCAGCGGCTGGAAGAGGACCTCGGCCAGGCGCTGTTTGTGCGCGATAACCGCACGGTCACGCTGACCGAAGCGGGGGAAGAACTGCGGGTATTTGCCCAGCAAACGTTGTTGCAGTATCAGCAGTTGCGCCACACCCTCGATCAGCAGGGGCCATCACTTTCTGGTGAACTGCACATTTTCTGTTCAGTGACAGCGGCTTATAGTCATCTGCCGCCAATCCTCGACCGCTTCCGCGCCGAGCATCCCTCGGTGGAAATTAAGCTCACCACCGGCGACGCCGCCGATGCGATGGACAAAGTGGTCACCGGCGAGGCCGATCTGGCGATTGCCGGTAAGCCGGAAACGCTGCCCGGCGCGGTCGCCTTTTCGATGCTGGAAAATCTGGCGGTGGTGCTGATCGCCCCGGCGCTGCCCTGCCCGGTGCGTAATCAGGTTTCGGTTGATAAGCCCGACTGGTCGACGGTGCCGTTTATCATGGCCGATCAGGGGCCGGTTCGCCGTCGCATTGAGCTGTGGTTCCGTCGTCACAAAATCAGCAACCCATCAATTTACGCGACGGTAGGCGGCCATGAGGCGATGGTGTCGATGGTGGCGCTGGGCTGCGGCGTGGCGCTCATTCCCGAAATCGTGCTGGAAAACAGCCCGGAGCCGGTGCGCAACCGCGTGATGATTTTAGAACGTAGCGATGAGAAGACCCCGTTTGAACTGGGGGTCTGCGTGCAGAAAAAACGGCTGCACGAACCGCTGGTC
The DNA here is from genome assembly GCF_001654985.1 of Kluyvera georgiana ATCC 51603. GTDB lineage: Bacteria > Pseudomonadota > Gammaproteobacteria > Enterobacterales > Enterobacteriaceae > Kluyvera > Kluyvera georgiana. The sequence goes on along the minus strand of NZ_LXEU01000057.1, from coordinate 19,182 downwards.
GATGCGTTCTGGAAGATTGTGCTGGAACGCAAAATCGCCGACTAGCCCTGGCGCATTTGGCCCCCAGTCATGCCCCTGGTTTGGGAGATTAATTGGTATCAAAGTTGCCAGGTCTAAACGGGCTGCGCAGGTAAAATCGTCACTAAAGAAACAGGACCTTACGAGAGGGAGTGACGATGCAGAAACCCAAAAAGCTGTTCAACAACACCGATAATATCCGCAGCGAAATCATGGAAGGGCTGGTGTACGCCGGGCGCGGAAAGATCCACGCCCTCCCGGAGTACTGTGCGGTTTATCGCACGATGACGCAAACCGGCCAGACCGTTATCGTCAGCGGCGGCGGCAGCGGTCATGAGCCGACATTTGCCGGGTTCGTCGGCGAAGGTGGCATCGATGCCTGCGCGCTGGGTGAGGTTTTCACCTCGCCTTCTCCCGATCAGATTATTGAAGCCAGCCGGGCCGTTCATCAGGGCAACGGCGTGCTGTTCCTCTATGGGAACTACTCCGGCGACGGCATGAACTTTGATATCGCCGCCGAGATACTGGCGGAAGAAGGGATCGAATGCCGCACCGTACGCGCCACGGATGATATTGCCTCTGCGCCACAGGAAAGAATGTCCGACCGTCGCGGCGTTGGCGGCCTGGCGTTCTTGTATAAACTCGCCGGTGCGGCAGCACAGTTTGAGCGCTACACCTTGCCCGCGCTGGAAGCGCTGGCGCAAAAGGCCAATCACAATACGCGTACCATCGGCGTGGCGCTCAGCGGCTGCGCACTACCGCAGTCCGACGCCTTTAACTTCACGCTGGCAGACAACGAAATCGAGCTGGGAATTGGTATTCATGGTGAGCCGGGACTCTGCCGTATGCCCATGCCGCATAGCGACGAACTGGTCGAGATGATGATCGCCCGCCTGTGCGATGACCTCCCGTTTGGCCACGGCGATAACGTCTGCGTCAGCGTCAATAACCTGGGTGCGCTAAGCAACACTGAGCTCATGGTCATCACCCGTAAGGTCGGCATGGCGCTGGCAGAACGCGGTATTCACACTCACGACGTACAGGTCGGCCACTTTTGCACCTCGCTGGAGATGTCCGGATTTTCGTTAAGCCTGCTGTGGCTGGACGATGAAATGCAACGTCTGTATGACCACCCCATCAATACCCTCGGCTGGAGAAAATAAGATGAACACCACGCAATTCACCGCCTGTCTACAGCACGTTGCCCAGGGCATGATCGCCAGCGAACCGCGCCTGACCGCACTCGACCAGGTCATTGGCGATGGCGATCACGGCATTGGCATTAAGCGCGGCTTTACCGCTTTGCAGACGCTACTTTCCGCGCCTGAATTTTCTCCCGCCGATATCGGTGACTGCCTGCTGCAAAGCGGCACGCGGCTGATGACCAGCATGGGCGGCGCTTCCGGCGCAATCTTTGGCACCCTGTTTCGCGCGGGCGGCAAAGGGCTGGCAGGACGCCGCGAGCTGGATGCCGCGACGCTGGCTGAATGGCTGGAGATAGGTATGCAGGCTATCCACCAGCGCGGCGGCGCAGAGCCGGGCGATAAAACGATGATGGATGCACTCGCAGCAGCGGCAACGCGCGCACGTTCAGACACGGCCCTGCCATTATCTGAAGCGCTGGCAAATTGCGCACAGGCGGCGATGGCCGGTGCGGAAGGGACATCCACGATGGTGGCCCGCTTCGGGCGCGCGAAAAATCTCGGCGAGCGGGCCATCGGCCACTGTGACCCCGGCGCGGTGTCGATGGCGCTAATTCTGCAATTTATGGCCGAATTCACCCATTCCAGCTAATCCACCCGCCCGCCTAAAAAGGGTTCATGTCCGTACATGGGCCCTTTTACGTTATAGCGAAAATCAGACGTAATTCATCATTGCAGCCGCTTTTCTGTATAATGCCCCGTGCCATAATAGATGTGGGGGGCTTGTTAACCATGATGTTAAACAAGCCAGAACAGACGGTGTCATTGCGCACTTGACAGCGAAAATACAAACTTAATTAGCCATCATTATGATAATCAAACCAAAAATTCGTGGATTCATCTGTACAACGACCCATCCGACTGGCTGTAAAGTCAACGTGGAAAAACAGATCGAATATGTGAAGAAAAACGGGAAAATCGCTAACGGCCCTTCCCGCGTGCTGGTGATCGGTGCTTCCACCGGTTACGGCCTGGCTTCCAGAATTTCCGCCGCGTTTGGTAGCGGTGCCGCCACTATCGGCGTATTTTTCGAAAAACCGGGCACGGAAACCAAACCGGGTTCCGCGGGCTGGTATAACTCTGCCGCCTTCGATGAGGCCGCAAAACGCGAAGGTCTGTACTCCAAAAGCATCAACGGCGACGCGTTCTCCGATGAGTGCCGCGACGCAGTGATCAAACTGATCAAAGAAGACCTGGGTCAGATTGATTTGGTCGTTTACTCACTGGCCTCTCCGGTGCGTAAAATGCCGAAAACCGGCGAAGTCGTTCGTTCTGCGCTGAAGCCGATCGGCGAGGTTTACACCTCTAAAGCGATTGATACCAACAAAGATCAGATCATCACCGCCAGCATTGAGCCGGCCACCGAAGAAGAAGTTCAGAACACCGTTACCGTGATGGGCGGCGAAGACTGGGAACTGTGGATGGGCGCGCTGAGCGAAGCCGGCGTGCTGGCCGAAGGCGTGAAAACCGTGGCCTACTCCTACATCGGTACCGACCTGACCTGGCCAATCTACTGGCACGGCGCGCTGGGCAAAGCGAAAGAAGACCTCGATCGCGCGGCAGGTGAACTGCGTAACCAGCTGGCTCCGCTGCACGGCTCCGCGAACGTTGCCGTACTGAAATCGGTTATCACCCAGGCTTCTTCTGCTATTCCGGTGATGCCGCTGTACATCTCTATGGTCTTCAAGCTGATGAAGGAACAGGGCATTCACGAAGGTTGTATCGAGCAGATCAACCGTCTGATGACCACCAGCCTGTACGGCGATAAAGTCGCGCTTGATGACAACCAGCGTATCCGTATGGATGACTGGGAGCTGCGTGACGACATTCAGCAGGCGTGCCGTGACCTGTGGCCGCTGATCACCACCGAAAATCTGGCACAGGAAACCGACTATGCAGGTTACAAGCAGGAATTCCTGAACCTGTTCGGTTTTGCCCTCGACGGCGTGGACTACGACGCTGACGTGAACCCTGAAGTCGAATTCGACGTCATCACGCTGTAATGCGTTGAAGCCGGGTGTCGGTTACGCCTAACCCGGCCAACGAAATTTGTCGTCCCGATAAGCGCAGCGCCATCGGGCAAAGGGTTCATGCGCAAGCATGAACCCTTTTTTATTCCGCCTGACAATACGTGATTAATCGAAACCAAAGCCTTCCGCGAACAGCACCTTCAGCTTCGCCATTGCCTCCTGCTCATCGCTACCGCTACAGATGATCTCAAGCGATCCTCGGCCTTTGATCCCCGCCCCCAGAATGCTCATGATGCTTTTCCCTTTGATGACCTTGCCGTCGTAGATCATCTCGATCCGCGATTGATACTGCGCGCAGGCTTTGGCCAGAACCCCCGCCGGACGGGCATGAATGCCGTGCTGATTGCTGATTTTCACCACTTCTTTCAACATAATTGCGTTCCCTCCTTACCGCCCGTCGCCCGGGCAAATAACCTGCACGAAGTTAAAATAGCCCTGGATCAACAGTTGCGCGACCATGGCGCCAGGATCGACAAACGTGCGCGACCGCTCACCGTGAATGGCCGCACGCCCGTGCTTCGCCACCATGGTGGCTGTCTGCTGCACGCCTTGTTGCGCTTGCAGTAGCGCATTCCTCGCCGTGGTCAGCGGTTCCTCTCCGACAAGCAGCGCCGCCAGCGCGGGGGCCATACCATCGAGGAAGGTTTTTTCGCCCGGCTGCGCTTTCCCGCGCTGCTGGACGCCGTCGTACCAGGCCTGGAACAATACGCCAGCTTCCGTTAGCTCCAGCGTTTGCCGGCCTTTAAACGTCTTACCCGCCTGCATCAGCCCGGAAGCCATCAGCGTCCCCATCGTCGACGGCACCGCCGAGGCCATCGCCTTGCCAGCCATGTAGAAGAATCGCCCCATGTCACGTTCTTCGCTCTGCTGCGCGTAGCGCGCCGCTGCCGCGAAACCGTCGCTCATGGTCAACCCTAAATCACCGTCGCCAACCACGCTATCCAGCTCGGTCAGGACCGATTTGTTGGCCTCCATGATACGCTCCCACTCGGTAAAAAGCGGTCGCAGACTCTGCGTATCTAGCGTCATCCCCCCTCCTTAAGCCGGAAACTGGCGGAACATCGGGGTATCGGCCCCGGCGTTGAGCAGCGTTTTCAGCTCTTCATCCGCCGGCATCAGGCTAATGGACATACCGGTCATCTCCATTGCCGTCGCAAATTCGCCAATCCAGACGCGGAAAACGCGCATCTGGCTCTCGGCCAGAATCTGATATACATGGCGATACATCAGGTACAACTCTTCCAGCGGCGTGGCGCCAAGCCCATTGATCAGCACGGCAACTTCATCGCCCTGCTGGCAAGGTGAGTCCGCCAGCAGCCAGGACATCATCTCTTCGGCAATCTGTTCGGCGCTCAGCTGCGGACCCCGGCGGATACCGCTTTCGCCGTGAATCCCCATGCCAATCTCCATTTCATTGTCACCAATATGAAAACCTGGTTTACCGATTCGCGGCACGATACACGGCGATAACGCGACGCCCAGCGTACGCACGCGATCGCCTGCTTTCTGCGCAATGCGCTGGACGGTTTCAAGGTCATCCATTCTGGCCGCAGACGCCCCGGCGCATTTGTAGACGAAGAAGATCCCCGCGACCCCACGACGGGTGGTGGCTGCTGTACCGTCCGGCACCGCACCTGCCGAATCGTCAGCCGCCACTACCGTCGCGGTCCGGATATCACTCTCCATGTCGGCCATTTCCGCTGCCATATCAAAATTGAAAATATCGCCGTTATAGTTACCGTACAGGTACAGCACGCCCGCACCGCTATCGACCGCCTGCGTGACGGCGAGAATCTGCTCTGGCGACGGCGACTGAAACACATCGCCGATCGCACAGCCGTCCAGCATGCCCTGACCGACATAGCCAAGGAATAGCGGCAGATGCCCAGAACCACCACCGGTGACGATCCCCACCTTGCCGGGCACCGGACGCGCCGTGGCAAGACAGTGGAGATCCTCATTAACACGGCGGAATTTATCGGGATGCGCCAGATAGATACCCTCCAGCATCTCCGGGATAAAGTTCTCCGCCTGATTCAGAAATTTTTTCATGCGCTCTCTCCATGAATATTCCGCCCAGAACGGGCAGGCGCTTCAGTTAGCGGGCAAATTTAATCTGTGACGGGTAGGCCCAGCGCTGCAGCTCCTCTGGCGCAAAGGACTCAGGTTCCTTGCCGCCGTTAATCATCAGCGCGTGGTAGTAAATCTGCGCCATCTCCTCAAGATAGGCAGACTTCAGCACCGCTTCATACGGGTCTTTATCCACGCCAATGGCGCCATGTTTTTCCATGAGAATGGCATCAGCGCGTTTGATTGGCTCGATGACGCTGTTCGACAGCGCTGGCGTACCGGGGCGTCCATACGGAGCGACCGGAATCACCCCATCTTTCAGATTGAGGATCGCGCATTCGTACACGACCGCCGGGATCGGTTTATTCAGTACGGCAAACGAAGTCGCATAGAGCGAGTGAGTGTGGGAGATAGCGAACACGTCTGGCCGTGCTTTGTAGATTTCAATATGCATCAGGCATTCGCTGGTCGGACGTAAACCGGCTTCGCTTTCAATCACGTTTGCCTCAACGTCCATCACCACGATATCCCGGGTTGTTAAATGCATTTTATCAATGGTCGTCGGCGTCACCAGAATAAGACCGGTGTCTTTATCTCTGACGCTGGAATTACCCGCTTTATGTTTACACAGTCCCCATTGCTGAGCGGTTCTGGCCATTTCGACAACGTGTTTTTTCTGAATTTCTAACATAATATTTATCCTGTATACGGTTATAGGGGCGAGCGATGTCGCGACAATGGTTGCCGGGAAATAGCGTTGCAGTTTTTGGCTACAACGGTGTTTAATGACTTATTACAGGTGACGGCCTAATTCTTTTATCAATGCATATTCATCCTGCGCACGGCGAATAACATTACCGCCATCATAAAACTCGAGAAATTCATTTAATTGCGCGAGTGCCTTGAGATGTTTCTGTGGATTATTAGTCGCCAGGACGATAATAATATCGGCCTGCATATAACCCGCGAAATCAATCCTGGAAGGCAGACGTAATAACGCCATCCCCGTATCCAATGCGCCATCATCGACGCCCGCGTGGGCGATAATCACGCCATCGGCCAGCATGATATAGGGCTGCTCATCGGCGATTTTATTCAGCATAATTTGCAGATAGCGGGGTTCAATCACGCCGCTTTCCAACAGTGACGCAGCAGCCTGAGTAATGGCCTGCTGCCAGTCGCCGGGTCGAGAAGTGACAAACTGAACGTGTTCGCGCTGCAGTAAGTCCGTCAGCGACGGCGTCGGCGGTTCAATGTTGCCCGCCGCGCTCGCGGCGCTTTTCTCATCGTAGATATAGCTGGCCAGCGCGCGCTGCAACCCTTTGTGATCGATAATGTTGCCGAAGCGTTCGAAGATAAGCAGCAGTTGCTCTATCTGAATGATGTTCGGGTCCACACCCTGCAGCGCGCTGATAACATGATTGCGGAATGCGCTCTTATGGATGCTGCTGATAGATGGATTCACCACAAACACCATCTTGCTGGTGTTCAGGTGTGTGGTTGAGAAGACTACATCGTAGTGCCCGGTATAGCGCTCAAACTCGCGGCGCGACATTACCTCGGTAAAGTGCAATTCCGGGAATAGCACCTGCAGCGTCAGAAACAGATAAGTCGAAATCGTGGCGCTATTCTCACACACAACCACCGCGGTTTTCTGCAGTTTAATCTGATGGATAACCCCTTCGCGGGTCAGCCAGCCGCCAAAAAGCACCGTCAAAAATGCCATCTCTTCATCGGGAATTTCACAGTGCAACACCGTTTCGAACGGCACCGCCGCCCGGCGAACCATCTCGTGCAGGTGGCTGAATTCTTTCACCACCAGATCGTACACGCTGCTGGTGTTGGTCAGATGGTAGCGAATACGATAATAGGCCGGTTTCCAGTGCTGATAGATTTTCTCAATCAACTCATTTTTTTCTTTGATGGTGACGCAGCTTATTTTTTCAAAATTATCGACTACCGCGACCACGCTTTCGAGCAGAAGCGTATCAAGGTGGAAATATTTATCGGCAATACTTTGAATATTTGAACTTTGGATCAGTGCCGTCAGGAAAACCAGTTCATTTTCACTACTGATATTGATTTTACTGATAACGCTCTGCATTAACGTAAATTCTCTGCTGCCAATAATATCGGCGTAGCTGCTCGGGATATTGACCAGACTTTTTCCTGAGTCAATACGGTGCAGGACAAAGCAGATAAAATAAATAAGCTCCTGAAGCTGGCGGTCGGTAAACTGAATTTTAAAACGTTTTTCAATTTCGCTGAAAACATTACCCACCTTTTCCAGATAGTCGCTCATCACATTGTTGTATTGGGCAATAATGTTTTTGGCGACCGGGATTTCCAGCACCCGGCGCAGGCAGTTTAGCAACAGGTAGCGCTTTTCCAGTTCCTCACCCAGAATATGGTAGCCATTGCCCCTGTCATAGCTTATCTCCAGCCCGTGCTCGATAACTTCGGTTCGCACCTTTTTCAGGTCGTTGATAATCGTATTCTGACTGACGCCCAGCGAAGAGGAGAGATGCAGCAATGAAAGCCGCTCGCTGCGGGTTAACAGCATAAAAATAATCATCTGCCCGCGTTCATCTTCCGAGTAGAGATAGCGATGCTCGGTTTCAGCGGTCTGATTCTGGCGAAAATGCTCAATCACATGGCGCGGAATATGCAGCTTCCCGGTTTTCAGGCGGTTGATCCGGTCGAAGTGGTTCGATTCCAGATAATCATTCACCTTTTTCAGCGTATAGCTCAGCTGTTTGCGCGTCAGGCAAAACTGCTCCTCAAGCTTCGTCCCCGTGATGCCCGGATCGTTCACAATGGCATCCAGCACTGCAACCACGCGTTTATCCATAGCCATGTCGACTCTCCTGCAATCAAAAGTCTGGCGGCGACGCCTGCCGCCAGACATGCACATGAAACCCAGAATTACGCCTGCTGAGCTTTCTCCTGCTGCTCGGCTTCCTGCTGCGCCAGATTGCTTTCACGACGCAGCTCGCGGGAGTAGAAGAAGTAGCCGCAGCCCCACCACAGGGCAAACACCAGCGGGATAAAGTTGCCTTCCAGGAATTTGAACAGGAAGGAGAAGGCGTAGGTAAAGACCGGGGCATCAATAGAGCTGTTCGAAATCAACTGCCCTGCCGGAATGGTGATCGCTTTCGTGGCCAACCCGAGGTCGGTAATCATTGGCGCGAACTGCGTGCCCACGAACAGGAAGAACGGCACGCCAATAATGCTCAGGATAACCATGCGCAGCGTATTACCGCGCGTCACCAGATAGGCCGGAACAATCAACGCAATATTGATGATGCCGGCAAACGGCAGGATCTTATTTCCCGGCAGAATCAGTGCCCACAGCAGGGTGAACGGGATGGCGACAATAATGGCAAACCAGATCTCACTCGCACCGCCCATAAACGGCCAGTCAATACCGACAAACAGCTTACGCCCGGAGAATTTCTTGTTCATATAGTCGCTAATGGCCTCAGAGATGGGCGACAGCGCCTGCATAAAGAGCTTAGAAATCATCGGGAACAGCACCAGCGCCGTTGAGGCCTGCACGCCCAGCATCAGCGTTTTCGCAACGCTGTAGCCCGCAATGACCCCAAACAGGATCCCCAGAATAAAACCAATGATGTGGTTTTCGGCAAAGACCCCGACTTTAGCGCGCAGAGCACTGGCGTCCATTGGCTTATTGCAGACCGGAATTTTACGCAGCAACAGATCGAACGGGTAATAAATGGCACCGAAGAAGACCATACGGTGCGTACAGGTCACCCCCGGAATCCCCGTGAGTTTCTCAATACGATGCTGGTGAATATCCCCCGCATTCAGTTCCATGATGATCTGGAAGGCAGCAACCAGGAACGCCAGTACCAGACTCCAGACTGGGCCAAACAATGGGGTGGTGACGCTCACCACGATAAACGCGGTAAAGATTTTCCCCCACACGTTCCAGAGGTCGGCGTTGAAGGTATTGGTCTTGTTTAGCATCAACATCACAATGTTTACGCCAACCTGAAGCGGGAACATGGCGAATGCATAAGGCCAGGCCCAGGAAATATTCGCCATCGTCGTCCAACCGCCGTCGACGATACTTAACTCAAGGCCGGTACGGTTCATCATGGTCTGCGCGGCGACACCGATAGCATCAACCATAAAGCCAATCAGCATGCTCATCCCAACGAAGGCGACGCCCAGCGTAATGGCCGCCGACGCCGCATCGCGGAATTTCATCCGCACCACCAGCCCGGCTAATAACATAATAAAAGGCACAAAAACCGGCGCGCCTAAATTCAGAATATAATTTATGACTACACCAAGAAAGTCCATAGCACTTCTCCACTAAAATAATTATACGGATTAAAGAGCTACGCCTTATTTACAGGCATCAATGACCTTTTGTAATTCCTGTTCCATACCCATACCGGTCAGAAATGCAATACCGTTAATTACGGGGATAGGATATTGCTTATCAACTTTCGTAATTGCGATATATGCAGCACTATCCTTAATATGGTTATCGAGAGATTTAAGGTCGATTACTTCAACTTTAATATGTGATTGATTACGTTCATTCAATAAGCGAGTCACTTTACTGGCAACTGTTTGTGAGGTCGCAACGCCGCTTCCACAGGCAACAATGACTTTTTTCATTTTATAAATCCTTATCCAATTGCAGTCTTGATGTGAGGGTACAGAGAAAGGTATCTACATCTTCTATCTCGCGTAGGGTCTGGACGACCTGCTCATCAGCAAGGCAGTCCATCAGGTTTTGCAGCGCTGTCAGGTGGCTGCTGTGGTCGATAAAACCAAGGAGAACAATAAATTGAACGTAGAGCGTGTTGTCGTCATTCCCCATTTCCTGCCAGGCGAGAGGTTGTGACAGCCGCGTAACAGAGATAAAGGGACGGATGACGTGCTGGGGATCGGTATGTGGCAGCGCGATAGCCACCGGCAGCGTGGGTAACCCGGTTGGATAAGCTTTTTCTCTGGCAAGAATGGCATCGAGGAAAGACTCCCGAACGTAGCCTTTTTCTTTCAGCAGTAAAAATATCGAAGAAAAAAAGTCCGTGGAATTATTATAATGCTTGTCCAGGAACGTAAGCTGAGGCGTGAAATATTTACTTCCTTGCGCATTTTCATTCGGGGTATCAACTATATCCGCTCTCATCCGAATATCCTCTCTAACCGCTAAAAATTAACTACCGACAATGTTAATTCAGGAGTTACGGTCGAGCGAGAAGAATTGCCCCCAAAAGATGACCAGAACCTGGCGCAACGCGGTGAGCGTTTTATTATGAATTGCATCACATTTTTATAGTAAGAACACGCTAACAGGAATAATAGAGAGGTACATAGACAGGAAAATGAAATAATAAGGGATAACCGCGATGGTTATCCCCCGTGAAACGGTGCTTAGCCCGCCAGGAAGAAGCGGAACGCCGGGTTATTGGTCTCGTCGTGGCACTCATAGCCCAGTTCATTGAGCCGGGTTTCAAAGTCCGGTTCATTCTCGCCCAGCTCAAACGCCGCCAGTACACGGCCGTAGTCGGTGCCGTGGCTACGGTAATGGAATAGCGAAATATTCCAGTGCGTACCCAGAGTGTAGAGGAACTTCAACAGCGCGCCCGGTGATTCCGGGAATTCAAAGCTGTAGAGACGCTCTTGCAACGGCTTCGACGGACGGCCGCCGACCATATAGCGCACGTGCAGCTTAGCCATTTCGTCGTCGGAGAGGTCAACAACGCTGTAGCCACCATCATTGAGCAGATTAAGGATCTCCTTACGCTCTTCGAGGCCGCGGCTCAGACGCACGCCAACAAAAATGCAGGCGTTTTTCGCGTCGGCGAAGCGGTAGTTGAACTCGGTCACCGAGCGTCCACCCAGCAGCTGGCAGAACTTCAGGAAGCTGCCTTTCTCTTCCGGAATCGTCACCGCCAGTAGCGCTTCACGCTGTTCCCCTAGCTCGCAGCGTTCGGAAACGTAGCGCAGACCGTGGAAATTGACGTTGGCGCCAGAAAGAATATGCGCCAGACGCTCGCCGCGAATATTGTGCTGGGCAATGTATTTTTTCATCCCTGCCAGCGCCAGCGCCCCGGAAGGTTCCGCCACCGCGCGTACATCCTCAAACAGGTCTTTCATTGCCGCGCAGATAGCATCGCTATCAACAGTAATAATGTCGTCGAGATATTCCTGGCACAGGCGGAAGGTTTCGTCACCGATACGTTTTACCGCCACGCCTTCAGCAAAGAGACCCACACGCGGCAAATCCACAGGATGACCGGCATCCAGCGCCGCTTTCAGGCAGGCAGAATCTTCGGCTTCCACAGCAATCACTTTGATCTGCGGCATCAGCTGTTTAATCAGCACCGCCACGCCCGCCGCTAATCCGCCACCGCCCACCGGCACAAACACGCGGTCGAGGTGCGCGTCTTGCTGCAACAATTCCAGCGCCAGCGTGCCCTGCCCGGCAATCACCATCGGGTGATCAAACGGCGGCACCCAGGTAAAGCCCTGCTGCTGGGACAGCTCAATCGCTTTAGCTTTGGCTTCATCAAAGTTGGCGCCGTGCAGCAGCACTTCACCGCCGAAACCGCGAACGGCATCGACTTTGATGTCGGCGGTCGCCACAGGCATCACAATCAGCGACTTCAGGCCAAGGCGAGCAGAGGAGAATGCCACGCCCTGGGCATGGTTGCCCGCAGAAGCGGTGATCACACCCTGCGCTTTCTGCTCAGGCGTTAAGCCCGCCATCATCGCGTATGCGCCGCGCAGCTTGAAGCTGTGTACCGGCTGACGGTCCTCACGCTTCACCAGAATCACGTTATCGAGGCGCGAAGAGATCTTTTCCATTTTCTGCAGCGGCGTTACCTGTACCGCTTCGTAGACCGGTGCACGAAGCACCGCTCTCAGATACTCGGCCCCCTCAGGGGAGCCGGATAGGGGTTGTGAATCTGCCATGATTAGCCACCCAGTTTCGATTTATCGCGTACGGCGCCTTTGTCGGCGCTGGTTGCCAGGCTAGCGTAAGCGCGAAGGGCAAAGGAGACCTGACGTTCACGGTTCTTCGGCGTCCACGCCTGTTCGCCGCGGGCTTCCTGCGCTTCACGACGCGCAGCAATTTCTGCATCGCTCAGCTGCAGCTGAATGCCACGGTTCGGGATGTCGATAGCAATCATGTCGCCATCTTCGATGATCGCGATATTGCCGCCGCTGGCCGCTTCCGGAGAAACGTGGCCGATAGACAGGCCGGAGGTACCGCCGGAGAAACGACCATCGGTGATCAGCGCACAGGCTTTGCCGAGACCCATTGATTTCAGGAAGGTGGTTGGGTAGAGCATTTCCTGCATGCCCGGCCCGCCTTTCGGCCCTTCGTAGCGAATCACCACCACGTCGCCTTCGACCACTTTACCGCCGAGGATAGCCTCAACCGCCTCGTCCTGGCTTTCGTAGACTTTCGCCGGGCCGGTAAATTTGAGAATGCTGTCGTCAACGCCTGCGGTTTTTACGATACAGCCATTTTCCGCGAAGTTGCCGTACAGTACCGCCAGACCGCCATCCTTGCTGTAAGCGTGCTCCAGCGAGCGGATACAGCCTTCGGCGCGGTCGTCATCCAGTGTATCCCAACGGCAATCCTGCGAGAACGCCTGGGTGGTGCGGATGCCTGCCGGACCGGCGCGGAACATTTTTTTGACCGCTTCATCCTGGGTCACGGTGATGTCGTACTGCTCCAGCGTCTGCGGCAGGGAGAGGCCAAGAACGTTTTTCACGTCGCGGTTCAGCAGGCCAGCGCGGTCCAGCTCGCCTAAAATGCCTAATACGCCGCCTGCGCGGTGCACGTCTTCCATATGGTATTTCTGGGTACTTGGCGCCACTTTACACAGCTGCGGCACTTTACGGGACAGCTTGTCGATATCGCTCATGGTGAAGTCGATTTCCGCTTCCTGCGCCGCCGCCAGCAGGTGCAGAACGGTGTTGGTCGAGCCACCCATGGCGATATCCAGCGTCATGGCGTTCTCAAACGCCGCTTTACTGGCAATGTTGCGCGGCAGCGCGGAAGCATCGTCCTGCTCGTAGTAGCGTTTGGTCAGCTCAACAATACGCTGGCCTGCGGTGAGGAACAGTTCTTTGCGATCAGCGTGGGTTGCCAACAGCGAACCATTACCCGGCTGCGACAGGCCCAGCGCTTCGGTCAGACAGTTCATCGAGTTAGCGGTGAACATCCCGGAACACGATCCGCAGGTTGGGCAGGCAGAGCGCTCAACCTGCTCGCTCTGCGAGTCGGAGACTTTCGGGTCTGCGCCCTGAATCATCGCATCGACCAGGTCGAGCTTGATGATTTTGTCAGAGAGTTTGGTTTTCCCGGCTTCCATTGGGCCGCCAGAAACGAAGATCACCGGAATGTTCAGGCGCAGAGAGGCCATTAACATCCCCGGGGTGATTTTGTCGCAGTTCGAGATGCAGACCATCGCGTCGGCACAGTGGGCGTTGACCATGTACTCAACGGAGTCAGCGATCAGCTCGCGGGACGGCAGTGAATAAAGCATGCCCCCGTGGCCCATGGCGATACCGTCATCCACCGCAATGGTGTTGAACTCTTTGGCCACGCCGCCAGCGGCTTCAATCTGCTCGGCAACCAGTTTACCGAGGTCGCGCAGGTGGACGTGACCCGGCACGAACTGGGTAAACGAGTTCACGACGGCGATAATCGGCTTGCCGAAGTCGGCATCGGTCATCCCGGTGGCGCGCCACAGTGCGCGGGCACCCGCCATATTGCGGCCGTGGGTGGTGGTGGCGGAACGATATTTAGGCATGCTTTAGTTACTCCCAGTCTCTGTCTCGTTAATGGGGCGGTGCGTGCCGCCCCATTATTTATCTTATTGATTAACCTGATCCAACCAGCCCCATTTATCTTCGGTTTCACCGGTGAAGAGGCCAAAGAATGCTTGCTGAATACGTTTGGTGATCGGGCCACAGCGGCCTTCGCCCACCTGAATGCCATCAACGCTGCGTACCGGGGTAATTTCTGCCGCGGTACCGGACATGAACACTTCGTCGGCCAGGTACAGGGATTCGCGAGAGAGCACCTGCTCACGGACTTCCAGGCCGAGGTCTTTTGCCAGCTTGATGATCGCGTCACGGGTAATGCCCGGTAGCGCAGAAGAGGTAAACGGCGGGGTGAACAGCACGCCATCTTTCACTTCAAACAGGTTTTCACCCGCGCCTTCGGAGATGTAACCGTTGACGTCCAGCGCGATCCCTTCCTGATAGCCGTGGCGGCGCGCTTCGCTGCCGACCAGCAGCGAGGAGAGGTAGTTACCGCCCGCCTTCGCAGCGGTTGGAATGGTGTTCGGCGCGGCGCGGTTCCAGGAAGAAACCATCGCATCGATCCCCTGATCCAGCGCTTCTGCGCCCAGATAAGCCCCCCACGGGAACGCCGCGATGATCACGTCGGTGCTGTAACCGTCCGGCGGGTTTACGCCCATACCAACATCACCAACAAATACCAGCGGGCGAATATAGGCGCTGGTCAGGTTATTTTTACGCAGAACGGCGCGGCAGGCTTCCATCAGTTCATCAACGCTCTGAGAGACCGGGAAACGATAGATTTTGGCGGAGTCACGCAGGCGCTGCATGTGCTCGCGGTGACGGAAAACGACCGGGCCTTTGTGAGAGTCGTAGCAACGGATGCCTTCGAAGACGGAGGTACCGTAGTGCAGAGCATGGGACATGACGTGCACCTTTGCCTCTTCCCAACGTACCATCTCACCGTTGAACCAGATGTAATCCGCTTTTTTCGTCGTCATTTCTCTTCCTATTGCGCTCAGGCGCGAATTTGTTGTTGTGATGTGCTTGTACACTGCTGAACGGCAACCGAGGCCACGTCCACCAGTTTATTTAATTGGCTAAACAGTAAGTCGACCGACCGTGGGCTGGCAACGGTCAATTCGATATTTATGTTCTGCGCGTCGCTGGCGGTCTCCATATTCATCGAGCAAATCTGAAAGCCGCGATGACGCACTACGCGTAAGACGCGTTCTAAGGTTTCCGGGTTGAAGCGAGCCTGCACGTTGACCTGATGTTGCATCATGATAATTTCTCCAGCATTTGTGAGTTGCTGGCGCCAGGTGGCACCAGGGGCCAGACATTCTCAAGTTCGTCGATTGAGACATGAAGCAGGTACGGGCCTTCGCTTGCCAGCATGGTGTCGAGTGCCGCTTCAACCTGGTCTTTACGGGTGATGTGCTGGCCAGGGATGCCAAAGGCGCTGGCCAACATGAGGAAATCGGGGTTATCGGTAAGGGTGGTTTCGCTATAACGTTCCTGGAAGAACAGCTGCTGCCATTGTCGAACCATCCCTAACCGCTGGTTGTCGAGCAACACAATCTTCAGCGGTAACTGCTTACGCTTCACGGTGCCCAGCTCTTGCACATTCATCATGAAAGAGCCGTCACCGGAGATACAGATAACCGTATCGTTCGGGCGCGCGACCTGGGCACCCACGGCGGCGGGCAGACCGAAGCCCATGGTGCCTAAGCCGCTTGAGGTGATGAAGTTCTCCGGACGGGTGTAGGTCATGTGCTGAGCGGACCACATCTGGTGCTGGCCCACGTCGGTAGTGACAACGCTTTCCGCCGGTTTACGATCCGAGAGCTGCTTGAGCAGCAGAGGCGCATAGATAGCGTCACCAGGATGGTCATAGCGCCAGGCGTGCTCGGCGCGCATCCCGGCGGTGTACTGTCGCCAGGCGTCGATGGACAGCGGCTGCTGCAACGCGGGCAGCAGCGCATTCAGGTCGCCCTGCAACGCGACGTGCGTCTGGCGCAGCTTATTCATTTCCGCCGGGTCGATATCCATATGGATAACTTTCGCGTGCGGTGCGAAGGTATTCAGCTTCCCGGTCACACGGTCGTCAAAGCGTGCACCGACGGCGATCAGCAGATCACATTCCTGTACCGCCAGGTTAGCGGCTTTGGTTCCGTGCATCCCCAGCATACCGAGGTAGAACGGGTAATCTGCCGGTACCGCGCCCAGACCTTTCAGGGTGCAAGTCGCTGGCATTTGCGTCACAGACATAAATTCGCGCAGCGCCGGAACCGCCTGCGCCATCCCTACGCCGCCGCCTACGTACAGCATGGGTTTGTGCGCCTGCGCCAGCATCTGCTGAGCCAGTGCCATTTCGGCATGCGGGAAAACCTCGTTGCTTTCAACGGTAGAGAAGAACGGATCCAGCTCGCCTTGTGCGATCTGTACGTCTTTAGGAATATCCACCAGGACCGGGCCAGGACGGCCTGAGTTTGCCACCTGGAACGCTTCTGCCATCACGCGCGGCAGCTCTTCCAGAGATTGCACCAGGAAACTGTGTTTGGTGCAGGCCAGCGACAAACCGAGGACGTCCACTTCCTGGAAAGCATCGGTACCGATTAACGGTGCGGCAACCTGACCGGTGATCGCAACCACTGGAACAGAATCGAGCAGCGCATCGGCCAGACCGGTGATCAGGTTGGTTGCACCAGGGCCGGAAGTGGCGATACAAACGCCGGTTTTACCGGTAGCACGTGCATAACCGATGGCTGCCATCGCCGCCCCTTGCTCGTGTCGACACAGCAGATGCTCTACGCCGCCGTCATACAGCGCGTCGTAAACCGGCATAATGGCTCCACCAGGATAACCGAATACCGTTTCAACACCCTGCGCTCGCAACGCATGTACCACCCACTGTGCGCCATTCATAGTTAGTTCCCCGCCGTAGATCGTGAGAAACAGAATTTTATGCTGCGTGTCATCATCTGCCTCCCGTTATTGTTTTTAGGTCATAAAAAAACCCCCGGACCTTTCGGTGCGGGGGTCTTAGTTCGTTAAGGCTTGATTTCTAAGCCTTTCCTCGTCCAAGTGCAGCCCCGCACGGTGGGATAATAATCACCACCACGCTAATCACGACCAGGCTAATCACTCGTAGAAGGGCTGTCATTTTCGTCTGTTCTTGCATCTTGTTCGAAGGAATACCTACAGAGTTACCACAGACATCACAAAAAGCACAAGTTTTTTTTATGACGAGGATGGTTACCATGCTAATGATTTGATTAAAACAATTTGTTTTATATAGAGAATTTATGAAATGAAAAAAATTCACCTTTTAGCGCAGACAAGAGGTCGGGGGAAAACTACATGCTCGGAGCGGGTTACTTTATTCGAGAGTGCTTCCAGAAAAAATGAAATGCACTGAAAATCAGTAAAAACTCAGGAATACGCCGCGTAAATACGACAAACACCGGGTTAATGCCACGATAGTGCGACGCATAATGTCACTATTCAGGGAGGAACTATGTCGCTATCCGTCGTCTATACACGCGCCGCACTGGGAATCAGTGCCCCACTCATTACTATCGAAGTGCATATCAGCCAGGGGTTGCCCGGTCTGGTCATGGTGGGGTTACCGGAAACCACCGTCAAAGAGGCCCGTGACCGGGTGCGTAGCGCCATCATCAACAGCGGTTATACCTTTCCGGCAAAGAAGATAACCATCAATCTGGCGCCCGCCGATCTCCCCAAGGAAGGCGGGCGATATGATTTACCTATCGCTATTGCGCTCCTGGCGGCTTCTGAGCAGCTTAATAGCCAAAAACTGGGGCAGTATGAGTTTGTAGGAGAATTAGCGCTCACGGGCGCGCTACGCGGCATTCCTGGGGCGCTATCGGCTGCAATGGAGGCAACCCACGCCGGTCGCCAGATTGTGCTGTCCGACGATGACGCTCCGCTGGTTAGCCTGCTGGGCGGTAGCGACTGCCTCATTGCCGGTCATCTTCTTGAAGTCTGCGCCTTTCTTGAAGGAAAACAGAACTTACGCCTGCCACCGCCGGAGAGCCTACCGACGGCGGTGGCGTGTGAAGATTTAAACGAAGTGATGGGTCAGCAGCAGGGTAAACGTGCGTTGGAGGTAACGGCATCCGGTGGCCATAATCTTTTGCTCATTGGGCCGCCGGGTACAGGAAAAACGATGCTCGCCACACGAATGCGCGGATTGCTTCCGCCGCTTAGCGATCGCGAAGCGCTGGAAAGCGCTGCCATTATGAGTCTGGAGAATACCTATCGCGTACAAAACGAATGGCGCCGCCGTCCTTTTCGTGCGCCTCATCATAGCGCTTCCCTGACAGCAATGGTCGGCGGAGGGTCAATTCCTGCGCCAGGCGAGATCTCTCTCGCCCATAACGGCATCCTGTTTCTCGATGAGCTACCGGAATTTGAACGTCGGGTTCTGGATGCACTGCGAGAACCAATTGAGTCCGGCAAGATTCACATTTCACGTACGCGAGCAAAAATTACCTATCCCGCGCGGTTTCAGCTCATTGCGGCCATGAATCCGAGTCCGACCGGGCACTACGAGGGGCAGCATAATCGCTGTACGCCAGAGCAGACGTTGCGTTACCTCAATCGGCTTTCTGGTCCGTTTCTTGACCGCTTTGATCTGTCGCTAGAGATACCGCTGCCGCCGCCAGGTCTGCTTAGCCAGTCTGTGCATACGGGAGAAAACAGTCAGACGGTACAGCGACGGGTTATCGTGGCGCAGCAACGCCAGTATGCACGCCAGGGAAAGCTTAATGCGCATTTAGGCAGCAGCGACATTCGGCAGTATTGTTCCCTGGGGGAGGCGGATGCGTTATGGCTCGAACAGACGTTAACGCGTTTGGGGTTATCTATTCGCGCCTGGCAACGTCTGCTAAAGGTGTCGCGTACGCTGGCGGATATGGAGGGGGTTGAGGATATTGCCAAACATCATTTGCAGGAGGCGCTCAGCTATCGCGGTATCGACAGAATGCTCGCCCATCTACAAACCTTACTACAATAAAAAAGGGGCCAAGGCC
>NZ_LXEU01000056.1 GCF_001654985.1 Kluyvera georgiana ATCC 51603 | reverse complement strand
TATTGAGCTGATCATCGAAGACAGCTACTACAATATGCGCGAGAAGGTGGCGGAGCATCCGCATATTGTCGATATTGCCCAGCAGGCGATGCGCGATTGCGATATTGAGCCCGATCTCAAGCCGATCCGTGGCGGCACCGACGGCGCACAGCTGTCGTTTATGGGGCTACCCTGCCCGAACATTTTCACCGGCGGCTATAACTATCACGGCAAGCACGAGTTCGTGACCCTGGAAGGGATGGAGAAGGCGGTGAAGGTGATTGTGCGTATCGCTGAGCTGACGGCCAAGCGCAGCTAGCCCGTAATAAAACCCGGCGTAGATTTGAGCCGGGTTTTTTTATGTAGGCCGGATAAGGCGTTGGTCCGGTCGTTTATTCGGCGAAGAACCAGTATCCGCTGTTGACCAGCGCGGTCAGCATCACCAGGAACGACGGATCGTCCAGCGCCTCACCGAAGTGCTGACTTTCCAGCATAATACTGCCCGCCATTGCATCCAGCGCATGCTGGTGCGGTGAGTCCACTTTCTCGCCGTTAACGAAGAAATCATCGCCAATGCGAATAACCCGCAGCCCGCCCAGACGCTGTAGCATGTCGCCCTGCTGGAGCGCGTCGTAAATTTCATCCGGCTGATACGGTGGCTCCGGCGGCGCAACGTCAAGCTCGTGGCGCGACTGGCTGATAAATTCCCCCAGCCACTGCTGGAAATGCTCAGGCTGCTGTATAAGCCCCAGCATCATATCGCGCAGACGATCCACCTCTTGTGGCAGCAGATCTGCCGGGTGATCGCGCGCCGGAACGTCCGGGTCGCTGTAGTGCTGGTTGCCCAGATCGCGTTGCAGAATATAGTCGGCAAAACCGCTAATCAGCTCGCGGCTGTTTGGCGAGCGGAAACCCACGGAATAGTTGAGCGAGTTTTCCAGCGCATAGCCTTCGTGCGGGAATCCAGGTGGAATATAGAGGATATCGCCGGGCTCCATCTCTTCATCAATGATGGCGTCAAACGGCTGCACCTGGAGCAAATCCGGGTGTGGGCAGTGTTGCTTGAGCGCCGTTTTCTCGCCTACGCGCCAGCGGCGACGGCCGGTGCCCTGGATAATAAAGACGTCATACTGATCGACGTGCGGACCAACGCCGCCGCCAGGCACGGAGAAGGAGATCATCAGATCGTCGATGCGCCAGTCGGGCAGGGCGCGGAACGGGCGCATCAGCGCGCTGGAAGGTTCGTGCCAGTGGTCAACGGCCTGAACCAGCAGCGACCAGTTGCTCTCTCCCAGATGATCGTAGCTTTCGAACGGACCGTGGCTGACCTGCCAGTCACCGTCAAGATGACTCACCAGTCGGCTATCGACCTCATTTTCCATCGCCAGACCAGCCAGTTCATCCGGTGAAATGGGGTCAATAAAATTGGCGAAGCCGCGTTTAAGCACGACCGGGCGTTTTTGCCAGTAGCGCGCCAGAAAATCGGGCCAGTTTAACGTTAAGTGGTATTCCATATGACTTTTTCCGCAGCAGATGTATGTCCGGATTATACATCTTATTCACAAAACTACCCCTGCTGCGGAAACAGAATTTACCCTTCGTGACCGTCCAGATTCTGATGACCGAAGATCGCTTCCATTTTCGCGCCGCCGAGGAGGCTATCGCGAGCCACGATCTGCCCGTCGTACTGTTCGACAATATCGCGGGCGACGGCCAGGCCAACGCCCTGGCCTGGCCGCATGGTATCGGCGCGCTGGCCGCGGTCGAACACGATATCGCGCTTGCTCTGCGGAATGCCTGGCCCATCATCCTCAACGATAATATGCAGATAATCATCGGTCTGACGGGCGGAAACCTCGACAAATTCAAGACAGTATTTACAGGCGTTATCCAGCAGGTTACCCATCACTTCCATAAAGTCGTTTTTCTCGCCGGCAAAGGTAATTTCCGGTGAAATATCCAGCGTGATATTGACCCCTTTGCGCTGGTAGACCTTATTCAGCGCGGAGGTCAGGCTATCCAGCAGCGGCGCCACGGGGTGCAGTTCACGGCTGACCAGCGCATTGTCGGTGCGCATACTGGCACGATGCAGATAATAGCCAATTTGCTGCGAGATACGGCTGATTTGCTCGAGCATCACCGGTTCTGCCTCGCTGACGCTGATTTTTTCGCTGCGCAGCGAACGCAACGAACTTTGCAGCACTGCCAGCGGCGTTTTCAGGCTGTGCGTCAGGTCGGTGAGGGTGGTGCGATACTTATCATAGCGCTCGCGCTCGCTTTTCAGCAGCCGGTTGAGGTTGCGAACCAGGCTCGTCAGCTCGCGGGTGGTGTCCGGGTTGAGGTGTTCACGGTGGTGATCCTCTAGTTCACGCACTTCACGGGTGAGGTCGGCGATAGGGCGCAGGCTCCAGTGCGCGGCAATCCATAGCAGAGGAATGACCAGCAGCAGGTTGGCGGCCAGCACGTAGGAGAACCAGCTCCAGACCATGTAGGAGCGTTTAAGCTCAATGGGGACAGTGTCCACCACCACGATGGTGAGTGCGGGCATCGTACTGGTCGCCGGGTAGCTATTGACGGCCACCGAGTGCGTCATCTCGGAATCATCACCTGCTTGCTGCATTTCGGTGAGTTCTTTTTGAATCTCGTGATTGCCGTGAAGCAGCGTGCTGGAAGACGATGCATTGGCTTCAATCTCATAAAAGCCATTGCCTTTCAGCCACTCGGGTTGAATGCTTTGGATCAGCCACGGCAGATTTTTTTGCTGCCACAGCAATTTACCCTTGTCGTCGTAAATCAGCGCAACCGTCGGACCCTGCATATTGAGATTATCGGGAATCTCAACGTCCAGGACATTATTTTCCCATTTGGCGAGGGTATAGAACAGGTTGCTCTCGCCGCGTAGCAGACGAAAGGTCGTTTTATCAAAGCTGACGCTGTAGCCTACCAGCGCCACCATGCCGTAGGCCAGCGACAGAACGATAACCACGGCGGCCGTCGCCAGCAGAAATCGCATCCGCAGCGACAGCGGCAGAATATGCCGTCGGATATTTTTCATTCGCGAAGTTCGAACAGATAGCCCTGGCCGCGTACGGTAATAATGACGTCCTGCGGGTACTGGGCCTGAATTTTTTTACGCAGGCGACCCATCAGCACATCAATAGTGTGACTTTCGCGCAGCTCGGCGTCCGGATAGAGCTGAAGCATTAAAGAATCTTTACTGACCACTTTGCCATTATTACGGATCAGCGTTTCCATAATGGTGTATTCGAAAGCG
Source organism: Kluyvera georgiana ATCC 51603 (assembly GCF_001654985.1). Lineage (GTDB taxonomy): Bacteria > Pseudomonadota > Gammaproteobacteria > Enterobacterales > Enterobacteriaceae > Kluyvera > Kluyvera georgiana. The sequence continues at coordinate 6,733 of NZ_LXEU01000056.1, read as the reverse complement.
GTGAGTTTGATCACTTCTTCATTGATGGACAGCTCGCGGCGTGAAAGGTCAACCTGGAACGGTGGCAGGGAGATCACCTGCGAGGCGTGGCCGCTGTTACGACGCATCAGCGCCTGCATACGGGCGGCCACTTCTTCAATATGGAACGGCTTGGTGACGTAGTCGTCGGCCCCCGCGCTCAATACTTCTACTTTGTCCTGCCAGCTTTCACGTGCGGTCAGCACCAGAATCGGCAGTGAAATATCGTGGCTACGCCAGCGGCGAATCAGCGACAGGCCGTCTTCGTCCGGTAACCCGAGGTCGACAATAGCAATATCGGGAATGTGCTCGCCTAAATAATAATCTGCTTCCTTCGCATCTTCTGCGGCATCCACTTGATGGCCCATTTCCTGGAGCTGAACTTTCAGGTGATGACGTAACAGAGCGTTGTCCTCTACGACGAGTACGCGCATGCTGTTTCTCCATTAAATTAACGACGTGAATAGTTTAACGCTGATTATGTCGTTATGGAGATAAACATTTATTAAATTGGTGGGAAAGTCCCCTTCTTCAGAACGAAGAAGGGGATAGAGCCGGGATTATTTCAGCTCGTCGACCATGGTGATGGCGCGGCCGATATAGTTCGCCGGGGTCATTGCCTTCAGGCGGGTTTTTTCTTCTTCCGGCAGCGCAAGGCCGTCGATGAACTGCTTCATGCCTTCGGCATCGACGCGTTTGCCGCGGGTCAGCTCTTTCAGCTTCTCATACGGTTTCTCGATACCGTAGCGACGCATTACGGTCTGGATCGGCTCAGCCAGGACTTCCCAGTTGTGATCCAGTTCGTCCAGCAGACGATCGCGGTTCACTTCCAGTTTGCTCACCCCTTTCAGCGTGGACTGATAAGCGATCAGCGCATAGCCGATACCCACGCCCAGATTACGCAGTACGGTAGAGTCGGTCAGGTCACGCTGCCAGCGGGAAACCGGCAGTTTACTGGCCAGATGCTGCAATACGGCGTTGGACAGGCCCAGGTTGCCTTCGGAGTTTTCGAAGTCGATTGGGTTGACCTTGTGCGGCATGGTGGACGAACCAATCTCGCCGGCGATGGTTTTCTGTTTAAAGTGATTCAGCGCAATGTAGCCCCACACGTCGCGATCGAAGTCGATAAGGATCGTGTTGAAACGAGCGATACAGTCAAACAGTTCGGCAATATAGTCGTGCGGTTCGATCTGGGTGGTGTACGGGTTCCACTGAATGCCCAGCGAGGTGACGAACTCTTCGCTGAACTGGTGCCAGTCAACCTCTGGATAGGCAACAATGTGGGCGTTGTAGTTACCGACCGCGCCGTTGATTTTGCCCAGAATTTCGACCTGGCCGAGCTGACGGAACTGACGTTCCATACGGTAAGCGACGTTCGCCATCTCTTTACCGATGGTGGATGGCGTGGCAGGTTGACCATGGGTACGGGAGAGCAGCGGGATATCGCGATACTGTACCGCCAGATCTTTAATGGCGTCGATAATCTTACGCCAGTACGGCAGCACCACGTCTTCACGTGCGGTTTTCAGCATCAGCGCATGGGACAGGTTGTTGATGTCCTCGGAGGTGCAGGCGAAGTGGATAAACTCGGATACGGCGTGTAATTCAGGCACAGCCGCCACTTTTTCTTTCAGGAAATACTCGACCGCCTTCACGTCATGGTTGGTTGTACGCTCGATAGTTTTAATACGCGCAGCGTCTTCTTCACTGAAGTTGGCTACGATGCTATCAAGGTAACCGTTTGCGTCGGCAGCAAAAGCAGGAACTTCCTTGACGGCTGCGTGTGCGGCCAGCTTTTGCAGCCAGCGTACTTCGACTTGTACACGGAATTTCAGCAAACCATATTCGCTGAAAATCCCGCGCAGCGCGCTGACTTTATCGCCGTAGCGTCCATCGACAGGGGAAACGGCGGTCAGTGAGGATAATTCCATAGATCACAACTCCGGGGTTAAATGAGCAAGAATTTGTTTTGCCTGAGCAGTCAGGCGATTACGAGAAAACATCAGCTGCAGACGTCCACCGCCGACCTGGTGCCACAGAACAGCAGAGCGGATCCCGGCCAGCAGCGAGGCACGAACCTTGGCCTGAACCTGCGGGCTTTGCAGCACTGCAGGAGAGCCGGTGACCTGAATACGCGGGCCGAGCGGGCTGATGACGTCAACATAGATACCCGCCATGGCGCTCAGCAGGGTATCGGACTGTAAATCAAAATGGTCGAGCTGGCGCTGTAACCCATTGATGCGGTTACCCAGCGTGTCCATGGCGCCTTTCGCGGCGGCGAGCTTCCGCTCAAGCACCATCAGGCTAAGAGTATAGCGGGTTAACTCGGCGTTCAGACCCTGACGGCTGCTGGCATTGAGCACGCCGAGTAGGGTTTCCAGGCCGAGACGAAGATTTGCTTCGCTGCCACCGAACACGCCCAGCGCGGAATCTGGGTTGAGGTCGATAACGCTGTTCAGCGAAACGTGTAACGCCTCGCCGTCGCAGTGCCCCTGATGGGCCAACTGCTGCACCAGACGGGCTGACTGGCAAATTCCCGCCAGCGCCAGGGTGATGTCATAGTAATTCTTCGCCACGCTAACTCCTTGTTGGCGCCTGCCCGACGGCGCGACGCCAGGCAGACTGTGTTACGCCCTACTCAGGTGAGGGCTTTATTCCACTGGCAGCGGCAAACGCTGCTCAATCACGCCGCCACCCAGGCAGATTTCACCGCGGTAAAACACGGCGGACTGACCAGGGGTGACCGCGGCAACAGGTTCATCAAAACGAACCTCAATACGTTCTTCATCCAGTGCGGTCACGGTGCAAGGGATATCCGTCTGACGGTAGCGGGTCTTCACCGTGCAGCGGAAGGTACCGGTGACCGGCTCGCGATCGACCCAGTGCAGCTGTTGGGCAATCAGACCCACCGACATCAGACGCGGGTGATCGTGACCCTGAGCGACAACCAGAATGTTGTTCTCGACGTCTTTATCGACGACATACCACGGATCTTCGCTGCCTTCTTTGGTGCCGCCGATGCCCAGACCTTTACGTTGACCCAGCGTGTGGTACATCAATCCCTGATGGGTGCCAATCTCTTCGCCATCAACGGTGATGATTTTACCCGGCTGCGCGGGCAGGTAGCGGCCGAGGAACTCGCGGAATTTGCGCTCGCCGATAAAGCAGATACCGGTAGAGTCTTTTTTCTTCGCGGTGATGAGATCCAGCTCTTCGGCGATTTTACGCACCTGCGGCTTTTCCAGTTCGCCAACCGGGAACAGGCTTTGCGCGATCTGTTCGTGGCCCAGGGTATAAAGGAAGTAGCTCTGGTCTTTGTTGCCATCAAGGCCACGCAGCAGCTGGCTCTTACCGTCGACGTCAGCACGGCGCACGTAGTGGCCGGTGGCGATGTAGTCGGCGCCGAGATCCTCTGCGGCGAACTCCAGGAAGGCTTTAAACTTGATCTCTTTGTTGCACAGGATGTCCGGGTTCGGCGTGCGGCCCGCTTTGTACTCCTGCAGGAACAGTTCAAACACGTTGTCCCAGTATTCGGCAGCAAAGTTCACGGTGTGCAGCTCAATGCCGAGCTTATCGCACACCGCCTGCGCATCGGCAAGGTCGGCGGCGGCAGTACAGTATTCCTCGCCGTCGTCTTCCTCCCAGTTCTTCATGAACAGGCCCTCCACCTTATAGCCCTGTTGTTGTAACAGGTAGGCGGAAACGGAGGAATCAACACCGCCGGACATGCCGACGATCACTTTTTTCTGGCTTTCTGACATTGGAATACTCACGACATTGGACTTCAAGGCGGCATATTCTAGCACGCAGCCCGTTACTTGGCACCCTCGGTAAACGGCCAGTTAAATGCGCCGATTAATGACAGCGGATAGCGCTCGTCCTGCTGATAGCAACGGATGCTTTCAGCCACCAATGCCGAGCGCAGGTTTTTAGCCTGAAGGATCTCTTCCGCGCTGACCCAAAGGCAGCGGTCGATATCACTATCGTGCGGCTGGGTAGGGCAAATTTCGCTGAGTTCAATAGCAAAAAGGAAACGCAGAAACGGCGTGCGGTCCGGTGCAATCCACTGGTGCAGACGAATAAAGTGTTGCGGAGTCGCGCGAATGCCGGTCTCCTCCCACAGTTCGCGCTCGGCAGCCTGTACCAGCGTTTCATCCGCTTCAAGATGGCCTGCGGGTTGGTTCCATAACGCTTTACCGTTGATGGTTTCTTCAACGACGAGAAATTTGCCTGCGGCGTGAACAATACAGGCAACTGTAACGTGGGGTTTAAACATGCGTCGGCATCCTTATCGGGCGAGAAAGAAGATAAGGATATAAAGAAGGAGAGGGGAAAATCAAACGCCTGTTCTACATCATCATGACGCTCTGCTGATGGCGAAGCGTCACCGTGATTTGTGGTGCTGAAAACCCTGGCGACATCAGCTAACCGGTTCCTGGAAACAGCTAAGCGTATTGTTGTCCCTGATATTTCCAGGCATCCGTTGCCGGAAGAAGGCTATCCGCGCTCGCCGTCGGCTTCACGCCACTCGCCGTTACCGAGGTTATCCAGCGTATAATCGCCCATGGCATAACGAATTAATCGCAGCGTCGGGTAACCCACGTGGGCGGTCATCCGCCGGACCTGGCGATTGCGGCCTTCATACAGCGTGACTTTCAGCCAGGCGGTCGGGATCGACTTGCGCTCGCGTATCGGTGGGTTACGCGGCCACAGCCAGTCGGGAGCGTCCACGCGTTCGATACCGGCCGGCAGCGTTGGCCCATCGTTCAACGTGACGCCATGCCGCAGCGCGTCTATGGCCTCTTCCGTCGGTTCCCCTTCGACCTGCACATAATAAATTTTTCCCGTCCGCTTGCCCGGCTGCGTAAGTTTGGCCTGCAGGGCGCCGTCGTTTGTTAACACCAGCAGGCCTTCACTGTCGCGGTCAAGACGCCCGGCAGCGTACACATTCTGTACGGGAATAAAATCTTTCAGCGTGCTACGGCCTGCTTCGTCGGTAAACTGCGGCAAAACATCATAGGGTTTATTGAACAGAATGACGCGTTTTGGTTGGTTATCCCGGCGCGGCTTAGCGGCTTGTTTTGAGCTGAATCGCTCAACTCGGTGTTTTCTAAAAGAAGTTTTAATCATAGTATTTTCAGGCTTTATAGATTCGCGCATTATAGCCTAAGAACGAGAGTCTTTCATGGCGCCAAACAATCAGGTAGTATTGACAGGCTTATTACAAAACATTAACAAAAATGCTCTAACTCTTTGTGTTGCAGGAAGACGGTAAGACAGTGCATCTCCAGACTCGGTGGAGTGGGTGTAGTAGCGGCAAGAACCTGTGGCGTAAAGGATGACGAGCACACCAGTAGCGCTCGAAGGAGAGGTGAATGGAAAGCAAAGTAGTTGTTCCGGCGGAAGGTCAAAAAATCACCCTGAAAGACGGCAAGCTGAATGTGCCACACAATCCGATTATCCCATTTATTGAAGGCGACGGTATCGGCATTGACGTGACTCCGGCAATGCTGAAAGTGGTTGATGCCGCTGTTGAGAAAGCCTACAAAGGCGAGCGTAAAATTTCCTGGATGGAAATTTACACCGGGGAAAAATCCACTCAGATCTACGGCCAGGACGTATGGCTGCCAGCAGAAACGCTGGATCTTATCCGTGATTACCGCGTTGCTATCAAAGGCCCACTGACCACGCCAGTTGGCGGCGGCATTCGTTCTCTGAACGTTGCGCTGCGTCAGGAACTTGACCTGTACGTTTGTCTGCGTCCGGTTCGTTACTACCAGGGTACCCCTAGCCCGGTTAAACACCCAGAACTGACCGATATGGTTATCTTCCGTGAAAACTCCGAAGACATCTACGCGGGTATCGAATGGAAAGCGGACTCTGCTGACGCGGAGAAAGTGATTAAATTCCTGCGCGAAGAGATGGGCGTGAAGAAAATTCGCTTCCCGGAACATTGCGGTATCGGCATCAAGCCGTGCTCCGAAGAAGGGACCAAGCGTCTGGTGCGTGCGGCGATCGAATATGCGATCACCAATGACCGTGACTCCCTGACCCTGGTGCACAAAGGCAACATCATGAAGTTCACCGAAGGCGCGTTCAAAGACTGGGGCTACCAGCTGATTCGCGACGAATTCGGCGGCGAACTGATCGACGGCGGCCCGTGGCAGAAAATTAAGAACCCGAACACCGGCAAAGAGATCATCATTAAAGATGTGATCGCCGATGCGTTCCTGCAGCAGATCCTGCTGCGTCCGGCAGAATACGACGTTATCGCCTGTATGAACCTCAACGGTGACTACATTTCTGACGCCCTGGCGGCGCAGGTTGGCGGTATCGGTATCGCACCGGGTGCCAACATCGGTGACGAGTGCGCACTGTTCGAAGCGACCCACGGTACCGCACCGAAGTATGCAGGCCAGGACAAAGTGAACCCAGGTTCTATCATCCTGTCCGCAGAAATGATGCTGCGTCATATGGAATGGTTCGAAGCGGCTGACCTGATCGTTAAAGGTATGGAAGGCGCTATCAACAACAAGACCGTGACCTATGACTTCGAACGTCTGATGGAAGGCGCTAAGCTGCTGAAATGTTCAGAGTTTGGCGACGCGATTATCGCGAATATGTAATCCACTTGCTGGGTTAGTGATAAACGGGAGCCGGTTGGTTCCCGTTTTTATTATTAGAGTTCGAACGGCTATCAACCGTTTATCATGTA